>JAHHQY010000014.1 GCA_020026115.1 Actinobacillus sp.
GGCGTAATATTTTTGTCACAATTATGGGGACATTAGCGATTACTGCCGTTGTTTATAAACTTTTTTAATGAAAGATTTAAATCCAAACATAATTAAAGGTTAATATGCCTTTAAGGATAATATAATGATTAGTGTTTTTGATATGTTTAAAATAGGAATTGGTCCTTCAAGTTCTCATACGGTTGGACCAATGAAAGCAGGCAAAGCATTTATAGATAAGTTAATTGAAAAAGGATTAATAAAAGAAGTTAATCATATTCAAGTTGAGGTTTATGGATCTTTATCTATGACAGGTCGAGGACATAATACTGATATTGCTATAATTATGGGATTAGCGGGCTATTTACCTGAAAATGTAGATTTAAATTTAATTCCTACATTTGTAAATAATGTAAAAGAAACAGCGCAATTACCCATTGCTAAAAATTTAAAAAAAGTAAAATTTAATTATGACGAAGATTTAATTTTTCATAATGAATTTTTACCGCGCCATGAAAATGCTATGCGCTTAACGGCATATAAACAAGAAAATACTCAAAGCCATTTATTATTTACTGAAAATTATTATTCGATAGGTGGCGGTTTTATTGTAGACGAAGCGCATTTTGGCAAAGAAGAAGCCGAAAATACCTGCGTGCCTTATCCTTATAAAAAAGCTGTTGATTTATTGCGTCATTGCCATGAAACCGGACTTTCTTTTGCAACACTTGTGCGAGAAAACGAAGTGGCAATGCATGGCGAAGAAGCATTAACGGCTCATTTACAATTAATTCATCAAACCATGCATGATTGTTTAGAAAGAGGGATGAAAAAAGAAGGTCTTTTACCAGGGCCTTTAAAAGTCGCACGTCGAGCGGCAGCTTTAGCAAGATTATTACAAGCAAATCAATCAATTACCCATGACCCAATGGCGATTATTGATTGGGTAAATATGTTTGCTTTAGCGGTAAATGAAGAAAATGCAGCCGGTGGACGTGTTGTGACGGCGCCAACGAATGGTGCTTGTGGCATTGTTCCTGCTGTTTTGGCGTATTTTAATAAATTTATTGCTCCAGCGAGTAACGAAATTGCTGAACGCTATTTATTAACTTGTAGTGCAATCGGCGCTCTTTATAAAATGAACGCTTCCATTTCAGGCGCTGAAGTGGGTTGTCAAGGTGAAGTCGGCGTAGCCTGCTCTATGGCTGCAGCGGGCTTAACGGAAATTTTAGGCGGAAGTCCTGACCAAGTTTGCATTGCCGCTGAAATTGCGATGGAGCATAACTTAGGCTTAACTTGCGACCCAGTGGGCGGTCAAGTACAGGTACCTTGTATTGAGCGTAATGCCATAGCCTCAGTCAAAGCCATCAACGCCAGTCGTATGGCCTTAAGACGCACATCTCATCCCTATGTCAGTTTAGATAATGTCATTGAAACTATGTATGAAACGGGTAAAGATATTAATGCGAAATATCGTGAAACCTCGCAAGGTGGGCTGGCGCTAAAAATTATTTGCTCTTAAAAAATAATGACTTGCACCGAAAAAAAGGATTTTTTGAAAGTAAAAGATAAAAATTCGGCGCGAGTGTTATTGGTTAGACGTCTGGATATCTAACCGTATCAACCCTTGCCCTAGGAAAAAGATTTTTAAAATTTTGCTTGTATAATGTGCGTAACTCGTGCATAATGCACGCCTTATCGGCTTATAGGTCGGTAATTATTCGTCCCGAGAGGGTTTTTTTTTAATTTAGCGGAGTACTAAGATGATCCAAGAACAGACTATGCTCGACGTAGCTGATAACTCAGGCGCTCGCAGTGTAATGTGTATCAAGGTTCTCGGTGGATCGCACCGTCGTTACGCTGCTATTGGTGACATCATTAAAATTACTGTGAAAGAAGCAATTCCACGCGGTAAAGTTAAGAAAGGTGATGTATTAAAAGCAGTAGTTGTGCGCACCAAGAAAGGTGTTCGTCGCCCAGATGGATCAGTCATTCGCTTCGATGGCAATGCCTGTGTTGTTTTAAATAATAATACTGAGCAACCAATCGGTACTCGTATTTTTGGACCAGTGACTCGTGAACTTCGTAATGAAAAATTCATGAAGATCATCTCTTTGGCACCAGAAGTACTGTAAGGAGAAGTGAAAATGGCTAACAAAATTCGTCAAGAAGATGAAGTAATTGTTCTTGCTGGTAAAAGCAAGGGTAAACGTGGCAAGGTCACTAAAGTTTTACCAAACGGTAAAGTGATTGTTGAAGGTGTTAACATCATCACTAAAGCAGAAAAACCAATTCCTCAATTAGGAAAAGAAGGTGGTTTAGTGAAGAAAGAAGCTCCAATTGATGCATCAAATGTAGCGATTTTTAACCCTACAACTAACAAAGCTGACCGTGTAGGTTTTAGATTTGAAGATGGTAAAAAAGTCCGTTTTTTCAAATCTAACAATGAATTAATTTAACAAACTGGAGTAACGCGATGGCGAAACTGCATGATTACTACAAAGAAAATGTAGTGAATGAGTTAAAGTCAAAATTCGGCTACAAATCTGTCATGCAAGTCCCACGAATCGAAAAGATTACCCTTAATATGGGCGTGGGTGAAGCATTGACCGATAAAAAATTGCTTGAAAACGCAGTTGCGGATTTGGCAGCAATCAGTGGTCAGAAACCTTTAATTACCAAAGCTCGCAAATCTGTTGCTGGCTTTAAAATCCGTCAAGGGTATCCTATCGGTTGTAAAGTAACACTACGTGGCGAACGTATGTGGGAATTTTTAGAGCGTTTGATCACAATCGCTGTTCCACGTGTTCGTGACTTCCGTGGACTTAACGCGAAATCTTTTGATGGTCGTGGTAACTATAGTATGGGTGTGCGTGAGCAAATCATCTTCCCAGAAATCGACTATGATAAAGTAGATCGTGTTCGTGGTTTAGATATTACTATTACCACTACTGCGCAAAATGATGAAGAAGGTAAAGCATTACTCGCAGCCTTCAATTTCCCATTCCGTAAGTAAGGTTGGTGACAAATGGCTAAACAATCAATGAAAGCACGCGATGTAAAACGCGTTAAATTGGCTGAAAAATTCTACGCAAAACGCGAAGAATTAAAACGAATCATCTCTGACGTAAATTCTTCTGACGAAGATCGTTGGGATGCGGTATTAAAATTACAAACTTTACCGCGTGATTCTAGCCCTAGTCGTCAACGTAACCGTTGCCGTCAAACTGGACGTCCACATGGTTTCTTACGTAAATTTGGTTTAAGTCGTATCAAAGTTCGCGAAGCAGCAATGCGTGGCGAAATCCCTGGACTTAAAAAAGCAAGTTGGTAATTTACCACTTTAATTTGGAATCGGAGAAAAAGCACAATGAGTATGCAAGATCCTATCGCAGATATGTTGACCCGTATTCGTAACGGTCAAGCTGCGAACAAAGTTGCGATCAGTATGCCTTCATCCAAGCTAAAAGTGGCTATCGCCAATGTATTAGCGGAAGAAGGTTTTATCGAAAGCGTAAAAGTTTTAGAAGGTGTTAAACCTGAATTGGAAATTACTTTAAAATATTTCCAAGGTAAACCAGTTGTAGAAAGCATTCAACGTGTAAGTCGCCCAGGTTTACGTATTTATAAACGTAAAGATGAATTACCTCGTGTAATGGGTGGTTTAGGTGTTGCTGTAATTTCTACATCTAAAGGTGTGATGACTGACCGTGCAGCCCGTAAAGAAGGCTTAGGCGGCGAAGTTATCTGTTATGTAGCTTAATAGGAGTAGGAAATGTCTCGTGTCGCAAAAGCACCTGTTAATATTCCTGCCGGCGTTGAAGTTAAACTTGACGGACAGCTATTAACAGTTAAAGGAAAAAATGGCGAGTTATCTCGCAAAATTCACGACTCAGTTGAAGTTAAAGAAGAAAATAATCAATTAACTTTTGTTCCACGTGAAGGTATGGCTGAAGCAAACGCACAGTCTGGTACTGCACGTGCATTAGTTAACTCAATGGTTATTGGTGTTACTGAAGGCTTCACTAAGAAGTTACAATTGGTGGGTGTTGGTTATAGAGCACAAGTTAAAGGTGATGTATTAGCACTTAGCTTAGGTTTCTCTCACCCTGTAGAGCACAAATTACCTGCTGGCATCACTGCAGAATGCCCATCTCAAACTGAGATCGTATTAAAAGGCGCTGACAAACAAGTTGTTGGTCAAGTAGCAGCAGATGTTCGTGCTTATCGTCGCCCAGAACCTTACAAAGGTAAAGGTGTACGTTACTCTGATGAAGTAGTGCGTACAAAAGAGGCTAAGAAAAAATAATTTAAGGTAACACTATGGATAAGAAATCAGCTCGTATCCGCCGTGCATCTCGTGCGCGTCATATGATGAAAGAGCAAGGCGTTACTCGTTTAGTAGTACACCGTACGCCACGTCATATTTACGCACAAGTTATTGCAGCTAGCGGTTCAGAGGTGCTTGCTTCTGCTTCAACAGTTGAAAAAGCAATTAAAGAGCAAGTGAAATATACAGGTAACAAAGATGCCGCTGCATTAGTAGGTAAACTTGTTGCTGAAAGAGCATTGTCAAAAGGCGTTAAAGACGTCGCATTTGATCGTTCTGGTTTTAAATATCATGGTCGTGTCCAATCATTAGCGGACGCAGCTCGTGAAGCTGGTCTACAGTTCTAATAGAGGTAATTTTAGATGGCAAACGTCGAAAAACAAGCTGGTGAACTGCAAGAGAAGCTAATCGCGGTAAACCGTGTATCAAAAACCGTTAAAGGTGGTCGTATTATGAGCTTTACTGCTTTAACAGTAGTAGGCGATGGTAACGGTCGTGTAGGTTTTGGTTACGGAAAAGCACGTGAAGTTCCAGCAGCGATCCAAAAAGCAATGGAAAAAGCACGCCGTAACATGGTTACAGTAGCTTTAAACGAAGGCACTTTACAACACCCAATTAAAGGTGCGCATACTGGTTCTCGCGTATTTATGCAACCAGCAGGCGAAGGTACTGGGGTTATTGCCGGTGGTGCAATGCGCGCAGTATTAGAAGTTGCAGGTGTTCGTAACGTACTTTCTAAAGCATACGGTTCAACCAACCCAATTAACGTTGTTCAAGCAACGATTAATGCTTTAGCAAATATGAAATCACCAGAAATGGTTGCTGCTAAACGTGGCAAAACTGTTGATGAAATTTTGGGGTAAATAATCATGGCAAAAACTATTAAAGTAACTCAAGTTCGTAGTTCTATTGCTCGTTTACCTAAGCATAAAGCAACTTTACGTGGTCTTGGTTTACGTCATATGCATCATACTGTGGAATTACAAGATACTCCTGCAGTACGTGGTATGATTAACCAAATTTCATATATGCTTAAAGTAGAGGAGTAAGATAATGCGTTTAAATACTCTATCTCCTGCAGAAGGCGCTAAACACAGCAAAAAACGTTTAGGTCGTGGTATCGGTTCTGGTTTAGGTAAAACTGGTGGTCGTGGTCATAAAGGTCAAAAATCTCGTACTGGTGGCGGTGTTCGTCGCGGTTTCGAGGGTGGTCAAATGCCATTATATCGTCGTTTACCAAAATTTGGTTTTACTTCAATGAAAGCTGCAGTAACTGCAGAAGTTCGTTTAAACGAATTAACAAAAGTTGAAGGTGATATCGTAACTTTAGAAGCACTTAAAGCAGCAAATGTTTTAACAAAAGACATTCAATTTGCAAAAGTGATTCTTGCAGGTGAGATTACTACACCAGTAACCGTAAAAGGCTTACGAGTAACTAAAGGTGCAAAAGCAGCAATCGAAGCTGCTGGCGGTAAAATTGAGGAATAATTAAAATATGGCAAAGCAACCAGGTTATCAAAGTCGCAGTACTCAAAATGGTACAGATGAACTGAAAAAAAGAATCTTTTTTGTATTAGGTGCTCTTATCGTTTTTCGTATTGGGTCTTTTATTCCAGTTCCTGGTATTGATGCTGCCGTATTAGCTCAATTACTTGCACAACAAAAAGGTACCATCATTGAAATGTTTAACATGTTCTCTGGTGGTGCTTTGAGCCGAGCTTCTATTTTTGCATTAGGTATTATGCCGTATATCTCGGCCTCAATTATTATTCAATTATTAGTGGCGGTTCATCCCGCATTAGCTGAATTAAAGAAAGAAGGTGAGGCAGGGCGTCGAAAAATTAGTAAATATACGCGTTATTCGACATTAGTTCTTGCAACCATTCAAGCAATTGGTATCTCAACAGGGTTACCAAATATGTTACCAGGATTAGTACCAAATTTAGGTTTTGGTTTTTATTTAACTGCAGTTATTAGTTTAGTAACAGGAACAATGTTCCTAATGTGGTTAGGTGAGCAAATTACTGAACGCGGAATTGGTAATGGTATTTCTTTGATTATTTTTGCAGGGATTGTTGCAGGATTACCAGCAGCCATTGGTCAAACAATTGAGCAGGCTCGTCAAGGACAAATGCACTTTTTAGTGTTACTACTTATTGCAGTAGTAATTTTTGCTGTAACATACTTTGTCGTTTTCATTGAAAGAGGACAAAGAAGAATTAAAATTGAATACGCAAAACGTCAACAAGGTCGCCAAATTGTAGGTGGACATTCTAGTTATTTACCATTAAAAGTAAATATGGCAGGTGTTATTCCAGCAATCTTTGCATCAAGTATTATTTTATTCCCAGCCACGTTAACATCTTGGCTTGGTGAAGGTGCAGGATTAAATTGGTTAAGTGATTTATCTATATTGCTTCATCCTGGTCAACCTTTATATTTAATCGTTTATGCAGTAGCAATTATTTTCTTCAGTTTCTTTTATACTGCAATGCAGTATAATCCAAGAGACACAGCTGAAAATCTAAAAAAATCAGGTGCATTTATACCTGGAATTCGACCAGGAGAACAAACATCACGTTATATTGACAAAATTATGACACGTCTAACCTTAATTGGCGGTCTATATGTTACATTCGTGTGTTTAGTTCCTTATATTTTGATGTCAACATGGAATGTACAATTCTACTTCGGTGGAACATCTCTGTTGATCGTCGTTGTTGTAATTATGGATTTCATCGCACAGGTTCAAAGTTATTTAATGTCAACTAAATATGAATCTGCGTTGAAAAAAGCAAACCTTACAGGTTTTGGACAATAGTCCATTAATAACAGAAGGGATAAGCAATGAAAGTTCGTGCTTCAGTTAAGAAAATGTGTCGTAACTGTAAAATTGTAAAACGTGAAGGTGTCGTTCGTGTATTATGTTCTGACCCTAAACATAAACAACGTCAAGGTTAATTGATAATTTTTCTTGCAAAGAACCTGCTGAGCATATATAATGCTCAGCTCATTTACATCCTTGATATACTGTTTGAGTATCCTGAAACGGGCTTTTCAAGATCAGTATATCAAATTAATCATTAAAAATAGGAGTGCATAGTGGCCCGTATTGCAGGCATTAACATTCCTGATCAAAAACATACTGTAATTGCTTTAACAGCAATTTACGGTGTAGGGAAAACTCGTGCAAAAGCAATTTGTGTTGCTGCAGGAATTCCTGAAGATGTAAAGATCAGAGAATTGTCTGAAGAGCAGATTGATAAACTGCGTGACGAAGTTAGTAAATTTACCGTTGAAGGTGACTTACGTCGTGAAGTAACACTTAACATTAAACGTCTATTAGATTTAGGCTGCTATCGTGGTGTTCGTCATCGTCGTAGCTTACCAGTACGTGGTCAACGTACTAAAACGAATGCGCGTACCCGTAAAGGTCCACGCAAGCCGATCAAGAAATAGTCGGGGTAAATTAAATGGCTAAAACACCAGTTCGTACACGTAAACGTGTAAAAAAACAAGTTGTAGATGGCGTTGCACATATTCACGCATCTTTCAATAACACAATCGTAACTATTACTGACCGTCAAGGTAACGCTCTAGCATGGGCTACTGCAGGTGGTTCAGGTTTCCGTGGTTCTCGTAAATCTACCCCGTTTGCAGCGCAAGTTGCTGCAGAACGTTGTGCTGAACTTGTTAAAGATTTCGGCATCAAGAACTTGGAAGTTATGGTGAAAGGACCAGGTCCTGGTCGTGAATCAACAATTCGTGCATTAAATGCAGCAGGATTTAGAATCACAAATATTACGGACGTGACTCCTATCCCACATAACGGTTGTCGTCCACCGAAAAAACGTCGTGTTTAATGGCGTAATAGGAAAATTGGAGAAAGAAAATGGCAAGATATTTGGGTCCTAAGCTCAAGCTAAGCCGTCGTGAAGGTACTGATTTATTCCTTAAGTCAGGTGTACGCGCGATTGAAACGAAATGTAAAATTGAAACAGCACCAGGTCAACATGGTGCACAAAGAGCACGTTTGTCTGATTATGGTAGTCAATTACGTGAAAAACAAAAAGTTCGTCGTATCTATGGTATTTTAGAACGTCAGTTCCGTAATTACTATAAAGAAGCAAACCGTCTTAAAGGTAATACGGGTGAAAATTTGCTTGTATTATTAGAAAAACGATTAGATAACGTTGTTTATCGCATGGGATTTGCAGCAACTCGTGCTGAAGCTCGTCAACTAGTGAGTCATAAAGCAATTGTTGTAAATGGTCGTGTAGTTAATATTCCGTCTTTTCAAGTTTCTATTGATGATGTAGTTGCTATTCGTGAGAAATCCAAAAAGCAAACTCGTATTAAAGCTTCATTAGAACTTGCAGACCAAAAAGAAAAACCAACTTGGTTAGAAGTCGATATTGCAAAAATGGAAGGTGTTTTCAAACGTATTCCAGAACGTTCTGACTTATCAGCAGATATTAACGAACATCTGATCGTTGAACTTTATTCTAAATAATAAAGTTTCATCGTAGCAAAGAGAGGATAAAATGCAGGGTTCTGTTACAGAATTTTTAAAACCACATTTAGTTGATATTGAACAAATTAGTTCAACTCATGCTAAAGTGACTTTAGAACCGCTAGAGCGTGGTTTTGGTCACACGCTAGGTAATGCATTGCGTCGAATTCTTTTATCTTCAATGCCAGGTTGTGCTGTAACTGAAGTTGAAATTGATGGCGTATTGCATGAATATAGCAGCAAGGAAGGCGTTCAAGAGGATATTATTGAGGTTCTTCTTAACTTAAAAGGCTTAGCACTTAAGTTACAAAATGATAAGAATGATGTTTTTCTTACATTAAATAAGTCTGGTATTGGCCCTGTTACCGCTGCTGATATTGCAAAAGATAACGACATCGAAATTGCTAATCCAGATCATATAATCTGCCACTTAACTGATGAAAACGCATCTATTAATATGCGTATTCGAGTTCAACGTGGTCGTGGTTATGTTCCAGCATCTAGTCGAGTTCATTCTCAAGAAGAAGATCGTCCAATTGGGCGTCTACTTGTTGATGCGTGTTATAGTCCAGTTGAACGTATTGCGTACAACGTAGAGGCTGCACGTGTTGAACAACGTACTGACTTAGATAAACTCGTTATCGAGTTAGAAACTAATGGAACAATTGAGCCTGAAGAAGCTATTCGTCGTTCAGCAACAATTTTAGCAGAACAACTTGATGCCTTCGTTGATTTGCGTGATGTACGTCAACCAGAAGTTAAAGAAGAAAAACCAGAGTTTGATCCTATTCTGCTACGTCCTGTTGATGATTTGGAATTGACAGTTCGTTCTGCTAACTGTTTGAAAGCAGAAACCATTCACTATATCGGTGATCTTGTACAACGTACAGAAGTTGAGTTATTAAAAACGCCTAATCTTGGTAAGAAATCTCTTACTGAAATTAAAGACGTGCTTGCTTCTCGTGGTCTATCACTCGGTATGCGTCTTGAAAATTGGCCGCCACCAGGAATGTCAGAAGACTAATTGGTACTAGGTTAAAAATTTTTCTAAGAAGGATAAGGTTATGCGCCATCGTAAGAGTGGTCGTCAACTCAATCGTAATAGCAGTCATCGTAAAGCGATGTTCCGCAACTTAACAAGTGCTTTAGTTGGTAACGAAATTATCAAAACTACTGTACCTAAAGCAAAAGAATTACGTCGTGTAGTTGAGCCGTTAATTACATTAGCAAAAGAAGATAGCGTTGCAAATCGTCGTTTAGCTTTTGCACGTATTCGCAACGTTGAAACTGTTGCAAAATTATTTAATGAATTAGGTCCACGTTTTGCAAATCGTGCGGGTGGTTACACTCGTATCTTAAAATGTGGTTACCGTGCAGGTGATAACGCACCAATGGCATACATTGAGTTAGTTGATCGTCCTGAACCAGCTGCAGAAAAAGCTGAATAATTTATTAAGTTCAGAAAAACCCACTTTTTTATAAAGTGGGTTTTTTTTATATTTCTCATAAATTTCATAGATTATCCCTATTTTTTTAGTGCGTTCTACCTATCATTTCGTTATAATCGCAAACCATTCTTAATCGTAGTATACGAAAAAAACTTCATTACATTTTTATTTAAAGGATTTCGATATGAATTTATTGTTTGCGTTTTTGCAAAACTATACGGATTACATCATTCTTGGCACACTTGGCGTGATGAGTTTTTTGATGTTGTGGTTTGTTATTGAGCGTTATGTCTTTTTATCAAAAGTTAACGTAAAAAATTATAATAACATTTACGATCTTAATATTGATTTAACCAAAAATTTAACCATCATTTCCACCATTGGGGCAAACGCACCTTATGTCGGTCTATTAGGTACCGTTATTGGGATTTTATTAACCTTTTATGAAATCGGTAATTCAGGTGCCAATATTGATGCCGCGGATATTATGCTTAATTTATCTTTAGCTTTAAAAGCAACCGCAGTGGGGATTTTAGTTGCGATTCCATCTATGGTTTTCTATAACGGATTAGGACGCAAAGTAGATGTCAATCGTTTGAAATTTAAAGCCTTGCGTTGCCAAGAGGATAAAAATGGCCATGAAAAAGTTTGATGAAATCAATATCATTCCATTTATCGATATTATGTTGGTGTTATTGGCGATTGTGCTTATTTCAGCCACGTTTATTGTGCAAGGAAAAATTCAAGTAGACGTGCCGAAAGCAAGTAGCGAAGTCAAATTTAAAGCCGACGAGTTAGCTAAATTGTTAACGGTAACGGAAAAAGGTGAAATGTATCTTAATGACGCTCCAATTACGACGGAAGATTTAGAAAAAGAAGTCGCCAGTTGGGATGCAAGCCAAAAGGTGACATTAAAAGTTGACTCGCGTTCACCTTTCCAAGGTTTTGTTTCTTTAACGGATATTTTAGCTAAACATAATATTAAAAATGTCGCTATTGTAACCATGAAAGAGAAGGTTGCAGGTTAATGAAACGCACAACGTTCATTGGTTTTGTTGGTTCTCTTTTATTCCACGTATTATTATTTGGATTAATTTTTTTAGTGATAATCCATGAAAGAGGCTCTCATGGTTTTGATGCGCCTTATGTGGATACGCATATTTCTATGCAAATGATTAAAGGAATGGTAAAAGAAGAACCTCAGCCATTACCCGAGCCAACACCAAGTCCTAAAGTTGAGCAAGTCAAAAAAGAAGATGTTGCGGATCCGACGGTAAAACCAGAGCCTGTTAAAAAAGAAGTGGAAAAACCTCTTAAAGAAGAAAAACAGCAAGCAAAACCGAAGGAAAAAGCGCGTAAACCTGTGAAGGAAAAACGTCCAGCTAAACAAAAAGTAAAAAATCTTGAAAAAGGGGATAAAACCGTACTTTCCGATGCGAAAATTAACTCCCAAGCTACAAGTAATGGTTTAGCGAAAGGAACCGATCCTCGCTTAGCTGGGAATGGACCGCAAACAGATGCTGCCGCTGCTTATTTAAGTTCTTTACGTCGTGAAATTGAGCGCCAAAAACATTATCCGCAACGAGCTAAGCTTATGCGCAAACAAGGCGTGGTGATATTGGAATTTAATTTAACGGCAAGCGGTGAAGTGACCAACGTGCGCGTAATGAAATCCTCGGGCGTAGGTGATTTAGATCGCGCAGCAGTACGCGCGGCACAAAAAGCACGTCCAATCGGTTTACGTCCGCAAGGTGTTGGGGCGCAAATTCGAGTGCCGATTGAATTTAAAATCCGCTAAGGGAAAGAAAACCTACTTGATACCAAAATTCGGCGCGAGTAGGTTTTTTTGTAAACTTAACTCGCGCCGAAAAATCGCTTGCTGGTCATTACTTTTTAATCGCCAACATAGAGCCGAAATTAAAGCATTGGAACCATAACTCCACTAACGGGAAGCCCGCTTCATGTAAGCGATTTTTGTGGGTTTCAACGCTGTCGGTACGCATCACATTTTCAAGTGCGGTGCGTTTTTGGCTCACTTCTAATTCACTATAACCATTTGCGCGTTTAAATTGATGGTGTAAATCAATTAACAGTTCGTCCATTTCTTTTTTAGTAAAACAGAATTTTTCTGAAAGCACGAGTACGCCATCAGGATTTAAACCTTGATAAATTTTGCTTAGTAAGGCTTTGCGATCTTCAGGTGGAAGAAATTGTAAGGTGAAATTTAGCACGACCATAGAGGCGTTTTTAATCTCAATTTGACGAATATCATCACATAAAATCTCCACAGGAATATCGCTGTGGTAGGCGCTTAAATGTTGTTTAGCGCGCACAACCATAGGTTCTGAATTATCCACCCCAATAATTTTGACATCAGAAACCTTGAGATTACGGCGAATGGAAAGCATGGCCGCTCCGCGCGAACAGCCTAAATCATAAACGTTAGAATGAGGTTTAACAAAACGGCTTGCTAACATACCGATGGCGGTAATAATGTTGGAATAACCTGGAACAGAGCGAGAAATCATATCAGGGAAAACTTCCGCTACTTGTTCATCAAAGGTAAAGTCGCCTAATTTATTAATTGGCGCCGAAAAAATGGTATCTTTCATAAAGCATCTTCTATTGCTGGTAAAAGGTGTCGATTATACGGGAAAATGTGTCGAGGATAAAAATTTCGCGCCGAAAAAATGAAGGCAAAAATTCGGCGCGAGAAGTGATTATTTTGCTTTGTTTAACCAAGCCATATATTCGCCAACGCCTGTTGCAACGTCTTTAAAAGGCTTGTCGTAACCTACGGCACGCAGTTTTTCAAGATTCGCTTGGGTGTATTCTTGATAACGGCTTTTTAAATGTTCTGGGAATGGAATGGTTTCAATTTCACCTTTTTGATGGAAGGCTAAGACCGCTTCCGCGACATCTTTAAAGCTTTGCGCTTTGCCTGTACCTAAATTGAAAATACCAGAAACACCTTGTTGCCAGCACCAAAGATTTACATCAGCCACATCGCCAACGTATACAAAATCACGAAGGAAATGTTCACTGCCTGCGAAAAGTTTTGGATTTTCGCCTTTTAAAATTTGGTTATTTAAATGGAAGGCGACGCTTGCCATTGAACCTTTATGTTGTTCTCTTGGGCCATAAACATTGAAATATTTAAAGCCACAAACAGGCGACTCGGCTTGCGGTAAAATACGGCGGACATATTCATCAAATAAGAATTTAGAATAACCGTAAACATTGAGTGGGCCTTCAGATTCGCGTTGTTCGATAAAATCTAATTTATCGCCATAAGTTGCCGCAGAAGAAGCGTAGTAGAAAGGAATGCCACGCTCTAAACAAAAATGTAATAATTCTTTTGAATATTCATAATTGTTTTGCATCATAAATTTGCCGTCCCACTCCGTTGTAGCAGAGCAAGCCCCTTCATGGAAAATCACATCAATTTTACCGAAATCATCCCCCGCCATAATCGACGCGATGAAATCATCTTTATCCATGTAATCATCAATATCTAAATCCACTAAATTAACGAATTTTGTGCCATCGGTTAAATCATCGACGACTAAAATATCGCGACGTCCCATATCGTTTAAGGCTTTCACAATATTGCTACCAATAAAGCCAGCACCACCTGTTACAATAATCATAATTTTTTCCTTTTAGCTATAAAAACTTCGCCATTGTACTGGATTTCTACACTTTTAGGAAAAAAAGGCGTAAATTTTTCCGCTTTTGTTGCGTTTTAAGTCGCATCAATTTCCAGTATAATTCTTTTCTTTTGACTAAATGAGAGCATGCTATGGCAAAAGCAGAACAACATACCCCGATGATGCAACAATATTTACGATTAAAAGCAGAAAAACCCGATATTCTGCTTTTTTATCGCATGGGGGATTTTTACGAGTTGTTTTATGATGATGCCAAAAAAGTGGCAGAACTATTAGATATCACCTTGACGAAACGGGGCAAAGCAACCGGCGAGCCAATTCCGATGGCAGGCGTTCCTCATCACGCCGTGGAAGGTTATTTGGCGAAGTTAGTTAAAATGGGCGAAAGTGTTGCAATTTGTGAGCAAATTGGCGATCCCGCAACCAGCAAAGGGCCTGTTGAGCGTAAAATTGTGCGCGTTGTCACACCAGGCACGGTAAGTGATGAAGCCTTACTTTCTGAACGGCAAGATAATTTAATTGGCGCAGTTTATGAAGAAAAAGGAAAATTTGCTCTTGCTACTTTGGATATGACGTCAGGGCGTTTTCAAATTTCAGAACTGGCGAGCAAAACCGAATTACAAGAAGAATTACAACGTTTGCAACCAGTGGAAATTTTGCACAGCGAAGAATTTCCTCATATGGATTTATTAGCGCGTTACAAAGGTTTGCGCCGTCGACCAGTTTGGGAATTTGAGTTAGCCACAGCAATTACCTTGTTAAATCGCCAGTTTGGTACACAAAATCTCAAGGCTTTTGGGGTCGAAAAGGCCATTTTAGGCTTATGTGCCGCAGGCTGTTTGTTGCAATATGCAAAAGACACACAATGTGGTCATTTACCTCATGTTAAGAGCATTCAATTATTACAAAATTCGCGCTTTATTCAGCTTGATGTTGCAACGCGTTTGAATTTAGAGCTGACACAAAATTTAAGTGGAGGCACTGAACACACACTCGCTTCGGTGTTGGATAAATGTGCCACGCCAATGGGCAGTCGATTATTAAAACGTTGGTTACATCACCCCATTCGTGATCGTCAAACCTTATGCGCTCGTCAAAATGTGATTCGCCAAATTTTACAAGAAGATTTAACGGAAGAATTGCACCCTTTATTGCGCGAAGTTGGCGATATGGAGCGTATTTTAACGCGCGTTGCTTTGCGAAGTGCAAGACCACGTGATTTTACTCGCTTACGAACCGCCTTAGCGCAAGTTCCTGCGATTCAAAGCCTTTTACAAAGTAGTGAGCATTTCGCCAAAATTTCGGCGCGAGTTGCAGATTTTACGCAAGAGTATGAACTTTTACAGCGCGCGATTAGTGAAAATCCGGCGTTGTTAATTCGCGAGGGCGGAGTCATTGCCTCAGGTTATAACGCGGAATTAGATGAATGGCGAGATTTAGCGCAAGGGGCAACCAATTTCTTGACGCAATTAGAAGTGCGAGAACGTGAAGCGACAGGAATTGACACGCTAAAAATTGGCTTTAATGCCGTACATGGTTATTTTATTCAAATAAGTCAAGGGCAAGCTCATAAAGCACCTATGCATTATGTGCGTCGCCAAACGTTAAAAAATGCGGAACGTTATATTATTCCTGAATTAAAGGAATATGAAGATAAAGTACTGAAAGCCAAAGGCGCGGCGCTTAGTTTGGAAAAACAATTATACGAGGAAATTTTTGATTTAATTTTGCCAAAATTAAGCGCGTTGCAAGAGATGAGTAGCGCACTTTCTGAATTGGATGTTTTAAATAATTTGGCAGAGCGCGCAAGTACCTTGCAATATGTTTGCCCAACCTTTGCGGACAATACAGAAATCAAAATTGAAAATGGCCGTCATCCTGTGGTGGAACAAGTGTTAGATGCACCTTTTATTGCGAATGGCTTAGAGTTAAATACTCAACGTCATTTATTGGTTATTACTGGGCCAAATATGGGCGGTAAAAGTACTTATATGCGTCAAACGGCTTTAATTTGTTTATTAGCGCACATTGGGAGTTTTGTTCCCGCAAGTTTTGCGCAAATTGGTAATATTGATCGTATTTTCACACGAATTGGCGCAGCCGATGATTTAGCCGCAGGGCAATCAACATTTATGGTGGAAATGAGCGAAATGGCGACGATTTTACATCAAGCAAGCGCACAAAGTTTAGTGTTAATTGATGAAATCGGACGAGGAACATCAACCTACGATGGGCTTTCTTTAGCTTGGGCCTGCGCAAATTATTTAGCAAAATTAGGCGCTTTAACCTTATTTGCGACCCATTATTTTGAATTAACCAGCTTACCTGAACAGTTTGAAGGCGTAGAAAATGTACATTTTGACGCTTTAGAACATGGCGATACAATCGCTTTTATGCACAGCGTAAAAAAAGGTGCCGCCAGCAAAAGTTATGGTTTAGCTGTTGCAGCCTTAGCGGGCGTGCCACAGAGCGTGATTCAGTTAGCGAAGCAAAAATTAAAACAGCTTGAAAGCACGGAAAACAATGTCAATTTCACCTCAAAGGATACCTTGCAAGGAGAGTTGATGTTAATGGAAGAAGATGAAAGCAAAAAAGCGCTATGGGACGCTTTGGCTAATCTTGACCCCGATGAATTAAGCCCAAAACAGGCTTTAGCCTGCTTATATCAATTAAAAAAATTACAAGATTAATCAAATAAGATAAAAATTCGGCGCGAGTCTTTCTTTTGCCGAATTTTATTTTTTTCACTTACTTAAAAAAGGACGTTTACATGCAACAAATATTATCTAATCCTACGTTAATTTATGTCTTATTTGGCGTATTTGGCCTTATGATTTTAGCTTTAATCGCCGTGGTATTGGGTCAAAATAAACAGAACAAATTACAAGATGAACTTACGCTGTTACAAGAGGAAAAAGAAACCTTAATTATGGCGCAAAATCAAACTGAACAAGAGGCGATTCAATTAAAAGCAGATTTAAATTACGCTCATTTACGTTTGCAGGAATATCACGAACAAATGAAACAAAACCAACAAAAAAGCCAGCAAGATTTAGCGGAAAACCAGCGTTTAAATCAAGTTATTCAACAATTAACGGGCGAGTTGGGAAATGCAAGCAGTAAAGCGGAAAGTTTACAAACGCAGTTAAATGAAAAACAAGCGGAATTACGCACAAGCCAACGTGTTGTAGAAAATTTACAGCAACGTAATAATTTAATTCAAAATGAATTAACAGAATTAAAAGTCAGTTTAGATGAAAAAACAGCGCATTTTCTTGAGCAACAACGCGATTTTGAAGCCACCAAAGTACAATTAAAAACAGAGTTTCAAAATTTAGCTAATCAAATTTTAGAAGAAAAAGCGAAAAGTTTTGACCAAAGTAATCAAATGGCGATGGATAATTTATTAAAACCATTCCGTGAGCAAATTGAAGGTTTCCAAAAACGAGTGAATGAAATTCATTCAGAAAGTGTAAAAGGCAATGCGGGCATTGAAGTGGAAATTCGCAAAATGTTAGAGCTTGGTTTAAAAATGAATAAAGAAGCCAGCAATTTAACGTCAGCCTTAAAAGGAAATAAAAAAGTTTTAGGAAATTGGGGGGAATTGCAATTAGAGCAAACCTTGCAAATGGCGGGACTTGAAGCGAATGTGCATTATGTTGCGCAGGAATATTTCAAAAACGAAGAAGGGAAAAAACAATATCCTGATTTTGTTTTACATTTGCCTGACGATAAACACATTATTATTGATAGCAAAATGTCCCTTGTGGCGTATGAAAATGCCGTTAATGCAGAAAATGATGCCTTACGTCAAGGATTTTTAAACGAGCATTGCCAAGCGTTACGCAATCATATTGATGATTTAAGCAAGAAAAATTATAGCGCATTAAAAGGGTTAGATAGTCCGAATTTCGTCTTGATGTTTATCGCCTTAGAACCGGCTTATATTGAAGCGCTACGTAATGACCCAGCTTTATTTAATTATGGCTATCAAAAAAATGTCGTATTGGTTTCACATACGACATTGATGCCAATTTTGCGCACAGTTGCAAACTTATGGCGTTTAGAACAAAGCAATAAAGAAGCGATAGAAATTAGCCAACAAGCAGGGGATTTATATAATCAACTTTGTACCGTAACAGAACGCTTGAGAAAATTAGGTAATACCTTAAGTTCAGCTAACGCACAATATAATGATACTGTGGTGGCCTTTGCGGGCAAACAAGGCATTATAGGTAAAGCTGAACGTTTCCAAAAACTTTCCAATCGCGCAAATAAAGAAATGCCAGAATTAGGGCATATTCAACAAGATGTTGAAAAAATTGCCTTATTAGAATAAGGATAAGGAAAAGACGTGCTTGTGCATTTTTGTGCAAGCACGTTTTTAATGACTTAATTCACCGCGTAAATCTTCTTGTAATTTTCTTTTTAATTCCGCGAAAGATAAATTTTTACTTAATAAATAATGTAATTTAGTTAAAGTGGCTTCAGGGGTCATATCCGCGCCTGAAATAACCCCAATTTCTGAAAGGCTATTCCCCGTGGCGTAACCGCTCATATTAACTTTTCCGCGTAAACATTGCGTGCAATTCACCACCGCAATTTCTTGCTCAAGCGCCTTGCGTAATTGCGCTAAAATCGCTGGGTCTTGTGGTGCATTTCCAACACCATAACTTAATAAAATCAAGGCTTTTACAGGTTGTTGCAAGGTGTTTTTAATGACGCTTGCAGAAATGCCAGGATATAAATGAATAAGACCAATAGGTTGAGATGCAATCGTACTAACTTGTAATTGATTATTGGGACGATGCGAAAGATAGCCTGCACGCAAACGAATATTGATTCCCGCTTCTAATAAAGGCGGAAAGTTTGGCGAAGCAAAAGCATTAAAGCCATCGGCATCGACTTTGCGACTACGATTACCGCGCAATAATTTGTTATTAAAGAAGATACTCACTTCAGCAATAGGGTAGTTCGCTGCAATATAAAGGGCGTTTAATAAGTTAATTTGCCCATCTGAACGTAATTCCGCTAAGGGAATTTGTGAGCCAGTAACAATGACAGGTTTAGATAAATTTTCCAACATAAAACTTAAGGCCGAAGCGGTATAAGCCATAGTGTCAGTGCCATGAAGAATAATAAAACCATCATATTTCGCATAATTTTTAGCAATATCATCAGCAATTTGTTGCCAATGTTGTGGATGCATATTTGAAGAGTCAATTAAGCGAGGATATTCATGCAAATGGTATTCAGGCATTTCAGGACGATGGAATTCAGGCATATTACGTAAAGTTTCCGCTAAAAAGCCACTGGCAGGCACGTAACCATGTTCCGAAGGTTTCATACCAATCGTTCCGCCCGTGTATGCGATATAAATACGTTTTTTCATGCTTTTTCCTTTGTCTTATAAAGTGAGAGATTGTGCATTATAGGCAAAAAAATTTTCTCATAAAATAAAAATCCCTTTCGCGCCGAAAAAAAGAATGCAGATATTTTTTATACTTTTTTGTAAAAAGTGCTTGCTTTTTTAGCAATGTTTGCTATTATCACCAAGCTTTTTTAAGCCGCTTAGTGTAATCATTTGCTAAGTCGATAACACAGATATTGTGTTATATAAAACATTCCCGATTTGGGAATTATAAACAGGTTAATCGGCCCCCTTGACGTTTTAATAAGATCAAGTTTGGTGGTTCGGTTTTTTTATTAGCTAAATTTATTGGAGCTCTGGTCTAATGCAGAACCAAAGAATCCGAATCCGCTTAAAAGCTTTTGATCATCGTTTAATTGATCAATCTACAGCGGAGATCGTTGAAACAGCTAAACGTACTGGTGCACAAGTTCGTGGACCAATCCCTTTGCCAACTCGCAAAGAACGTTTCACCGTATTGATTTCTCCACACGTTAATAAAGACGCTCGTGATCAATATGAAATTCGTACACACAAACGTTTAGTTGATATTGTTGAGCCAACAGAAAAGACTGTTGATGCGTTAATGCGTTTAGATTTGGCTGCAGGTGTAGACGTGCAGATCAGCCTAGGTTAATTAAGAGGTTATTACAATGATTGGTTTAGTCGGTCGTAAAGTAGGTATGACCCGTATCTTCAATGAAGACGGTGTTAGCGTACCTGTTACCGTAATCGAAATCGAACCTAACCGTGTGACTCAAGTTAAAACTCTTGAAAACGATGGCTATACTGCAGTTCAAGTTACTACTGGCACTAAAAAAGCTAGCCGTGTAACTAAACCTGAAGCAGGTCATTTCGTGAAAGCAGGCGTTGAAGCTGGTCGCGGTTTATGGGAATTTCGTACTGAAGGTGAAGAATTCACTTTAGGTCAAGAAATTAAAGTTGACATCTTTGCAGATGTTAAAAAAGTGGATGTGACTGGTACATCTAAAGGTAAAGGTTTCCAAGGTGGTGTTAAACGTTGGAATTTCCGTACTCAAGATGCTAGCCACGGTAACTCTTTATCACATCGTGTACTTGGTTCTATTGGTCAAAACCAAACACCAGGTCGTGTGTTTAAAGGCAAAAAAATGGCAGGTCACTTAGGTGCTGAACGTGTAACCGTTCAATCTCTTGAAGTGGTTCGTGTTGATGCTGAGAAAAACTTGTTATTAGTGAAAGGGGCAATCCCTGGTGCAACTAATGGCGATGTTATCGTTAAACCAGCAGTGAAAGCGTAAGTCTAGGAGTATTTAATGGAATTAGTAGTAAAAGATGCAAATACTGCATTAACTGTTTCTGAAACTACTTTTGGACGTGAGTTTAATGAAGCCTTGATTCATCAAGTAGTTGTTGCTTACGCGGCAGGTGCTCGTCAAGGAACTCGTGCGCAAAAAACTCGTGCCGAAGTAGCAGGTTCTGGTAAAAAACCTTGGCGTCAAAAAGGTACTGGTCGTGCCCGTGCGGGTGATGCTCAGTCTCCGATCTGGCGTTCTGGTGGTGTCACTTTTGCAGCGAAGCCACAAGATCATAGCCAAAAAGTGAACAAAAAAATGTATCGTGGTGCAATCAAAAGCATCCTTTCTGAACTTGTTCGCCAAGATCGTTTAGTAGTTGTTGAAAAATTTGAAATTGATGCACCAAAAACTAAAGTTCTTGTTCAAAAATTAAAAGACTTCGGTCTTGAAGATGTTTTAATCGTTACTGCTAACCTTGATGAAAATCTATTCTTAGCAGCACGTAACTTGCATAAAGTTGATGTACGTGATGCACAAGGTATCGATCCAGTTAGCCTTATCGCTTTCGATAAAGTTGTTATGACTGTTGATGCAGTAAAACAAATTGAGGAGATGCTAGCATGATTCAACAAGAACGTTTGCTAAAAGTATTGAAAGCACCTCATATCTCTGAAAAAGCAACGAACAACGCTGAAAAATCTAACACAATCGTTTTCAAAGTTGCTTTAGATGCGAATAAAGCTGAAATTGCTAAAGCAGTTGCTCAATTATTTGAAGTTGAAGTTGACTCTGTACGCACTGTTGTTGTTAAAGGTAAAACTAAACGTCGTGGTGCAAAAATGGGTCGTCGTAGCGACTGGAAAAAAGCTTATGTTACCCTTAAAGAAGGCCAATCTTTGGACTTCGTTGAAGGCGCAGCTGAGTAATTAGGAGGAAATAAGTAAATGGCTATCGTTAAATGTAAGCCGACCTCCCCTGGTCGTCGTCACGTTGTTAAAATCGTAAATCCAGAATTATACAAAGGTAAACCTTTCGCTGCTCTTTTAGATAAAAAATCTAAAACTGGTGGTCGTAATAATCTTGGTCGAATCACTACTCGTCATATCGGTGGTGGTCATAAACAACATTACCGTTTAATTGACTTTAAACGTAACAAATTTGATATCCCAGCGGTTGTAGAACGTCTAGAATACGATCCAAACCGTAGCGCAAATATCGCTTTAGTGCTTTATAAAGATGGTGAACGTCGTTATATCTTAGCTCCTAAAGGTTTAAGCGTTGGTGATGAAATCCAAGCTGGTGTTCACGCGCCAATTAAAGTAGGTAACTCATTACCTATGCGTAACATCCCAGTGGGTACCACTGTACATAACGTTGAATTAAAACCTGGTAAAGGCGGTCAAATCGCACGTTCTGCAGGTGCTTATGTACAAATTATCGCACGTGAAGGTAACTATGTTACTTTACGTCTTCGCTCTGGCGAAATGCGTAAAGTATTAGCTGAGTGTGTTGCTACCATCGGTGAAGTTGGCAACTCAGAACATATGCTTCGTGTACTTGGTAAAGCAGGTGCTAACCGTTGGCGCGGTGTTCGTCCAACCGTTCGTGGTACTGCAATGAACCCTGTTGATCACCCACACGGTGGTGGTGAAGGTCGTAACTTCGGTAAACATCCAGTTACTCCTTGGGGCGTTCAAACCAAAGGTAAGAAAACTCGCCATAACAAACGTACTGATAAATACATCGTACGTCGTCGTGGTAAATAATTTAAATTAAAATAAAGAGGTAAACCATGCCACGTTCTCTCAAGAAAGGTCCTTTCCTTGACCTACACTTGTTGAAGAAGGTAGAGAAGGCGGTGGAAAGCGGGGATAAAAAACCAATCAAAACTTGGTCCCGTCGTTCAATGATCATTCCATCAATGATTGGATTGACCATCGCAGTCCATAATGGTCGTCAGCACGTTCCAGTTTATATTTCTGATGAAATGATCGGTCATAAACTAGGTGAATTTGCACCGACTCGTACATACCGCGGTCACGCTGCGGATAAAAAGGCTAAGAAGTAAGGGGTAAGTAGATGGAAACTATTGCTAAACATCGTTACGCTCGCACTTCAGCGCAGAAAGCACGCTTAGTTGCGGATATGATTCGTGGCAAAAAAGTTGCTCAAGCACTTGAAATCTTAACTTTCACTAACAAAAAAGCTGCTGCTTTAGTGAAAAAAGTACTTGAATCTGCGATTGCCAATGCAGAGCACAATGACGGTGCAGACATCGATGATCTTAAAGTTGCGAAAATTTTCGTAGATGAAGGTCCTTCAATGAAACGTGTTATGCCACGTGCGAAGGGTCGTGCAGATCGTATCTTAAAACGTACAAGCCACATTACTGTGGTTGTGTCAGATCGTTAATTGAGTAGGAGAATAACAAATGGGTCAAAAAGTAAATCCGAATGGTATTCGCCTTGGTATTGTTAAACCTTGGAGCTCTACTTGGTTCGCGAATACACAAGATTTCGCTGACAATTTAGAAGGCGATTTCAAAGTACGTCAATTTTTAAACAAAAAGTTAGCGAACGCATCAGTTTCTGGCATCACTATTGAACGTCCAGCAAAAAGCATTCGTGTAACTATTCACACAGCACGTCCTGGTATCGTTATCGGTAAAAAAGGCGAAGATGTAGAAAAATTACGTCACGAAGTGGCTAAAATTGCAGGCGTACCTGCACAAATCAACATCGCTGAAGTGAAAAAACCTGAACTTGATGCAAAACTAGTTGCTGATGGTATCGCGTCACAATTAGAACGTCGTGTAATGTTCCGTCGCGCAATGAAACGTGCGGTACAAAGCGCAATGCGTTTAGGTGCTAAAGGTATCAAAGTAGAAGTTAGCGGTCGTTTAGGTGGTGCTGAAATCGCACGTTCTGAATGGTATCGTGAAGGCCGTGTGCCACTACATACTTTACGTGCAGATATCGATTATAACACTGCAGAAGCTCACACAACTTACGGCGTTATCGGCGTTAAAGTTTGGATCTTCAAAGGTGAAATTCTTGGTGGAATGGCTGCAGTTGCAAAACAATCAGAAAAACCGAGTGCACCAAAACGTGCCCCACGTGGCCGTGGTCGTAAGTAAGGAGAATTGTTAAATGTTGCAACCAAAACGTACAAAATTCCGTAAAGTTCAGAAAGGTCGTAACCGCGGTATCGGACACGGTACTGAGGTGAGTTTCGGTACTTTCGGTTTAAAAGCAGTTGGTCGTGGACGTATCACAGCACGTCAAATCGAAGCAGCTCGTCGTGCAATGACACGTGCAGTAAAACGTCAAGGTAAAATTTGGATTCGAGTTTTCCCTGACAAACCAATTACTGAAAAACCATTAGAAGTCCGTATGGGTAAAGGGAAAGGTAACGTTGAATACTGGGTCGCTTTAATTCAACCAGGTAAAGTCCTTTATGAAATGGACGGAGTGTCTGAAGAAGTGGCACGTCAAGCATTTGCTCTTGCAGCTGCAAAACTGCCAATCAAAACAACCTTTGTAACTAAAACGGTGATGTAATGAAAGCTCAAGAATTACGTACAAAAACTGTTGAAGAACTTCAAGCTGAATTATTAAATCTTTTAGGTGAACAATTCAAATTGCGTATGCAATTAGCTTCAGGTCAACTGCAACAAACTCATCAGTTAAAACAAGGGCGTCGGAGCAGTGCACAAGTTAAAACTGTGTTAACCGAAAAGGCGGGTGAGTAATGACAGATCAAATTCGTACTGTACAAGGTCGAGTAGTTAGCGACAAAATGGATAAATCTATCGTTGTTGCTATCGAACGCAAAGTTAAACACCCTCTTTATGGTAAATTCATCCGTCGTACGACTAAATTACACGTACATGACGCAGCGAATGAAGCTAAAATGGGTGATGTTGTAGAAATCAAGGAATGTCGTCCTATTTCTAAAACTAAATCTTGGACTTTAGTTCGTGTAGTTGAAAAAGCAGTTATCGCTTAATTTCAACAAGATAAAATAAAAAGCTCAGCTTCGGCTGGGCTTTTTTATTTTTTAAAATTAACTTCAAATTGACTTTGTTTTTAGAAAATTTTCGGTGCGAGTGCTGAAAAATAATGAAAAGAACGAAAGCATTCACTTATTTTTGGAACTAAGTAAATTCTTTAGAGAGCAGAAAAGTTTTTAATTTAAGGTAGGCGAGTAAGTCAGGAATTTTAGAATAGTAGAAAATTATTAGGCTGGCTTTGGAATAACAAACATCCATCGTGATAGGGAAGTTTTTTTATTTATTTCGATGATGAAAGGGTAAAAATTATTTTGTCGGGATTATTGAAAAATTACTTAGAACTATTCAAAGAAAGCCAAAAAAGAGGATCTTTTTTGGCTTTTATTTTTAGGGGAAGGTGGCATTTTAGCCCAACAATAAGCTGTCATCACTTAACATTTCACCTTGTTCTTGTTCAAATTTTTTCAATAAATCTGCGATAGTAAGTTGTTTTCTGGCTTCTCCTGCAATATCGAAAATAATTTGCCCTTGGTGAAGCATGATTGTTCTTGTGCCAATATCCAAAGCCTGTTGCATCGAATGGGTGACCATTAGTGCCGTGAGTTTTTGTTCTTCAATCATTTCTTGCGTAAGTTTTAAAACAAATGCTGCTGTTTTAGGGTCAAGGGAAGCCGTATGTTCATCAAGCAGTAGGATTTTAGGAGAACTTAAGCCTGCCATCATTAAACTGACTGCTTGACGCTGTCCGCCAGAAAGTAAGCCCATTTTATCTTGAAGGCGATTTTCTAAGCCGAGTCCAAGTTTGGCCAGAATCTCTTTAAAATGAGGTGTTCGATGAGATTTTACGGCTAAAGACAACCCTCTTCTTTTCCCTCTTTTTATTGCAAGACTTAAATTTTCTTCAATAGTGAGGTTTGCACAAGTGCCTAATAAAGGGTCTTGAAAAACTCTTGCGACATCAGATGCTCGCAAAGAAGGCGATTTTTGGGTGATATTTTTTCCATCTAACCAAATTTCGCCGACATCAGCGAAAACTTCGCCGGCAATACTGCCTAATAACGTTGATTTTCCCGCACCATTTGAGCCAATGATGCTAACAAACTCCCCTGGTTCCAAATGTAAATTCACGCCACGCAACACTTTATTTTCCAATGGTGTATTGGGATTGAAAGTTTTAAATAAGTTACGGATAGTTAGCATTAGTGTTCTCCCGTTTGTTTGTGTTGACGCAATAATGGTACAAAAATAGCTAAGGTGACTAAGATAGCCGTAATTAAATTAAGATCTTGTGCTTGTAAACCTAAAATATTAGCGTTAAGCGCAATGGCAATAACAAGGCGATATACAATGGCACCGAGTACGCAACCAATAAGAGCGCGAGCAAGATTTTTCGGTGCGAGTAATGCTTCACCACCAATGAGTGAGGCTAAAGCAACAACAATGACACCAACGCCCATTGTCGCATCTGCTGAACCTTGACTTTGTGCAAATAAAGCGCCAGCAAGTGCGGTTAAACCATTGGCCATGGCAATACCTAAAATAACTAAGGAACCAGTATTAATCCCTTGAGATTGCGCCATACGAGGATTTGTGCCGGTAGCTCGCATTGCAAGCCCAATCTCTGATTTCATAAAATAGTAAAGTAATACCCCAACGACCCCGATAATAACGGAAAAAAGTAAAACAGGAATCAAATAATAGGGTAATGGAAACTGCTCCCAAAAAGTGAGAATGGTATTTTCTCCAAGTAATGCGACATTTGGGCGCCCCATGATGCGTAAGTTAATCGAATAGAGCGCAGTCATTACAAGAATAGAAGCGAGAATGTGCAAAATACGTAATTTTATATTTAAAAGACCAGTCACAACGCCGGCAAGCATTCCTGCTAATAGTGCAAGAAAGCAAGCGAGCCAAGGATTTAGCCCGCCGATAATGCTCATAGCAGCAACACTTGCTCCTAAAGGAAAACTACCTTCGACAGTAAGATCTGGGAAGTTTAAGACGCGGAAGGAAAGAAAAACCCCCATCGCAACTAAACCATAAATTAAGCCTGTTTCAATAGCCCCAAAAAAAGCAATATTATTTAACATATTATTTTCCAATAATTTGATTAGCACGATTTAAAACTTCAGGTGAAAGTGTGACACCCATTTTTTTAGCGGCATCAAGATTGATCGCTAAATGTAATTTATTCATTTTAATCACAGGAATTTCGCCCGCTTTTTCACCTTTTAAGATTTGTGCGGCCATTTTCCCTGCTTGGCGTCCCATATCATATTCATCAAAACCAATTCCTGCGAGAATACCACGTTCAGCACTGAATAAATCCGCAGCAAAGATTGGAATATCATTATCTTCTGCAACTTTAATAACGCCTTCTAATGCACTTACTGGTGTATTGTCATGGGCAACATAAATCATATCAACTTTGCCAACTAAAGAGCGAGCTGCGGTTAAAACTTCTGAAGATTTGGTGGCTACCGCTTCTACAAGAACATAATCGCTGTTTTTAATGTAATTTTGTAAGTCTTTATTGGTTGAAACACTGTTTTCTTCCGCAGGATTATAAATGCGACCGATACGGCGAGCATTTGGTACAATTTGTTTGATAATTTCAAAATGAGCAGGAATATCAATACTATCTGAAATACCCGTGATATTTTTACCTGTTTTCCCAAAATTTTTAACAAGTTTCGCACCAATTGGATCGGTAACGGCAGTAAAGACAATAGGAATTTGTCCGCGTGTTGCAGTTAAAGCACTAATAGCAGAAGGGGTTGAAATAGGGATAATAACATCAGGTCTATCGCCAGCAAATTTTTTAGCAATTTGTGTGGCAATACCAAAATCACCTTGTGCAATTTCACGATTAATTTTTACACTTTTATCTTGAACAAAGCCATCTTCGGCAAGACCATCAATCACCCCTTGTGAAATGGCATTTAATGAGGGGTGATCCACAATTTGTGTCATTGCTACGGTAGGCATATCTGCCAAAGTAGGTGTCGCAAAAAGGGTGGTTAAAAAAGCGGTCATGGCGGTTTTTTTAAATTGGTTAAAAATAGTCATTTTATTGCTCCTTAAATAGCCTTGTTTTTTAATATTGTACTAGCATACTAGTGCGAACTTAAAAAGCAACAAAAAAATAATTGCCCTTGTTTTGATCGTTTAAAAAATACACGTTATTGTATTTTTTAATCTTTTCTTGGCGAAAAAAAAGAGCAAATCGTCGGCTTTTTTAGCTGATTTTTGTCAAATTATGAGCAGAATTTAAGACAAAAAGAAAAAATAAAATGGCAATTTAGGTGATAAGAAGAAAAATTTTTTCCCTAAACTCACTTAACCTTGCACTCGCGCCGAAAAAAATCCTCGCTCTTAAAAAAAAGGTTAAGCAAAAAAAACGTTTATTTTTACCTCACCGCTGAAAAACTTTTCTAAAAAATGACGTAATAAAAAAGTCATTTTTCATTTTTGTGAGTATTTTGTTTTTTTTAATATAAAAATTTTTATAAATCTTGTAAAAAATGTAAAAGGCTATAAAATGCGTAATTTTTACTCATGCAAAAATCCATTTCTTACGTTATCAACCGCTTGTTCAAGATGAAGATGGCACAAGAAATATTCTATTTAAGAAGGTGTTTTATGAAAAAATTAGCATTAACGACATCTGGCTTTTCAGCGAAAGCGGTTGTGCGTAAAATTCTTTTTGTCCTATTAACTTTTAGTGCCGTTGCCTTAACGGGTTGTTCTGCTTCTAAATATTCGCAAGTTGTGACTGAACCTATGCCAGCGGTAATGGAAGCACATGTTAAAGATGCAAGCGTTGTATTTGTTCGTGATAGTATTATGGGCGCTGCAATAATTTCGGCTCCGATTGCTTGTTATCAAGAAGACAAAAATGATTACCGTTTTTTAGGGGTGTTAAATACTTCTGAAACAATTCTTTCAACTTTTAAACCTGGTCGTTATGTATTTGTCGTTGGCGGTGAAAAACAAAGAGCCGTAGTAGGTGAATTGGCAGGTGGTAAAGTGTATGCTTTACAAGTCGCCCCAAGCTGGGGAATGTGGAAAGCTCGTTTTGTTTTTTCTAAATTAAATATTAACAATAGAGTTATTAAACAATTTAAAAATTATCGCCGAGTTGAGCCAAATACTTTAGGTATGACAAGAATGGCCAGCATGATGGAAAAGAAAGTGAATAAAATTAAAGCGAGTGGCGCACCGTCTAAATTGACTTTAAAAGCAGAAGACGGCTTACCGTTGACTGATTTTAAAGCACTTTATTATAATGTTAACTAAGTAAAGGCTATCTTTATATTAGTTAGGGTATTTAATCTATTTTTTTGAAAGGAGATAACTATGGCTCTATCTTCAATTATTTCTATATTAGGCTCTATATTAAGAATTACAGATAAAACGCTCGAGATTTTGGCAAATGAAGCGGAAAATTTAGCAGATGCTCTCAACAATAAAACTGCTGAGATGCTTCAAGATTCCGATACTCAAACCGAAATTAATCGTGCTGAAAATACTCAACGAGTTAACGAATTCTGGGCAAATAATCCAGATTTAGAGAAATATCGTCCAGCACGTAAAAATCGTAAATATAAATAAAACCATAGGGGATCATTAGATCCCCTTATTTTTTTATCTCTACACACATATAACACATCTTCTACACATTCCACACATAAACACATAACATAAACTAATATAAACTAATTTAGTCTATGTTAAATATAAGCCATTGATTTATATAGAAATATATAATATGTATTCACGGTTTAAAAAATTTTAGTATAAAACCCCAACCTTACTTTTCTAAAAAGGGAGTTATTGTGAGATAATGCGCCCTTATAAATTATTTTATAAGAATAAAAAAAGTATATCTTATAAAGTAAATTTATAAATCATCCAATATCTCAATGGGTTATATCTAACCCTTAGCAAAATTAGTTTCATTTATTATTTATAGTATTTATTTATGCATAACGTTCATTATTCGGTTATTTCCGATGTTTTTTATATTGCTATGGCAATTTGGGGTGTATTCGCCCTTTATTATATTTTAAAAATCTATTTACGCGGTCCAGAGCGAGTCAACTTATATATTTATGATGGCTTAGCGGGAGTTTTTACCACCTTAGGTTTGTTGGGAACCTTTGTGGGGATTTATTTAGGTCTGCGCTCTTTTGATGTTCATAATATTACAGAGAGTATTCCGCACTTACTTGAAGGTTTAAAAACAGCCTTTACCACCTCGATTTTAGGGATTGTTCTATCAATTATAGCAGGTAAATTTGCTGAAATTTCATTACATTACGCCGAAAAAAAATGGGATATCGTAACAGAATATGATCAACTCACCATAGTGAAAACCTTGCTGACAGAATTTAAACAGTATGCGCAAAGAACGCAGAAAGATTTTCAAGAAATGAATGAAAATATTATGAAGCAAACGGCACTTTTAGATGAAAAGCATAATAATTTAGTGCATGAAGTCACATCTCATTTAAATGATAATACTCAGCTTTTAAAAAGCGAGCTATCTTCTATTGCAACCACACAAGAAAAAGAACTGGCCGTATCTCAAGAACATAACGTTATCTTGAAAGAAAGCGTAGCCGAACTTATCGGTGAGATGAAAGAAAATAGTCAGGACTTAAAAGAAGGTTTAGAAGATAAATTCGTAGAATTATTTAAACAAATCTTAACGACATCAGAAACTCATCAAGCAATCTTGAAAGAAAGCGTAGCCGAACTTATCGGTGAGATGAAAGAAAATAGTCAGG
>JAHHQY010000015.1 GCA_020026115.1 Actinobacillus sp.
CAGCTTTTCGGTACCATTTCACCGCTTCTTCATCAGATTGTGCAACACCTTGACCTAGCAGATACATCCTACCTAAAATATTTTGAGCCCCATCATGCCCTTGTTCCGCAGCTTTTCGGTACCATTTCACCGCTTCTTCATCAGATTGCTCAACACCTCGACAATTCTCATACATCCAACCTAAAAGAAATTGAACGTTAGCATCACCTTGCTTAGCTTTTTCTCGAAAGAACTTAAATGCTTTAATTTCAGATTGTTCATCTATTTCATCTACAACATTTTGATTATCCATTTTATTTCCTTTTATTTTTAAAAATATAAATAAGCTCGCCGATAGTGGCTAGCTTATGTTTTAAATCATTTGGTGTAAAGCTGTTCGCACCGAAATTTTGCCTTAGAGATATTTTAAAATCTCTTCTCTGCAATCTTTTGCATTGTTCATGTCTGTGTAATATCGCTTACAATTTAGGTATTTCCCATCACAAAAATAAAAAAGCCTAAGCATTCAACTTAGGCTTGAATTTTGATTTCGTTAAAATAGCTCGGTTAAAAGCTCTTTTGCTTCCCTGTTATTTTGTGCGGCCGCTCGTTGAAACCAAATTTTCGCTTTCATTTTTGATTGTAGAATACCGACCCCATAATAGTACATTTTACCCAAATTACATTGCGCTACATCATTACCTTGCTCGGCGGATTTTCGGTACCATTTCACTGCTTCGGTATAAGATTGCTTAACACCTCAACCGTACTTATACATCCAACCTAAATTAACTTGAGCATCAGCAAAACCTTGCTCGACGGATTTTCGATACCATTTCACCGCTTCGACATCAGATTTCGCAACACCTAGACCATAAAAATACATTATACCTAACTTAAGTTGAGCATCAGCATTTCCTTGCTCAGCCGATTTTCGAAACCATTTCACCGCTTCAACATCAGATTGTGCAATACCTCGACCATTATTATACATCATACCTAAATTATTTTGAGCGTTAGCATGACCTTGCTGAGCTGATTTCCAATACCATTTCACCGCTTCAGCATCAGATTGCGCAACACCTAGACCATTCTCATACATCACGCCTAAAACATATTGCGCGTCAGTATTACCTTGCTCAGCAGCTTTTCGGTACCATTTCAACGCGTCAATATCAGATTGTGCAACACCTAAACCATCCTCATACATCATGCCTAAATTATATTGAGCATAAGCATGACCTTGCTCGGCAGCTTTTCGATACCAATTCATCGCATTGGTATAATCTTTTTTTTCAAAATAAGCATAAGCTAAAGCAACTTTATAACTTGCATCATTACTTGTATTCACAGCTTGTGTGCAAACGTCTATGGTTCGATTTTGGGTACATTGTTCTAAAACATCCATACTTGCAAAGGACTGTGTTGCCATGAAACTGGATAAAACTAAGATAAATTTTTTCATCATTTCTCCGTTAAATTAAATTTATTGTTCAAAATACAAGCTTTATTGTAAATTATAGGTAAACATTCTTCTTTAACTTTTTGATAATACACTATTTTTACAACAAAAAAGCCTAAGCATGAAACTTAGGCTTGAATTTTGATTTCGTTAAAATAGCTCGGTTAAAAGCTGTTTTGCTGTACTATGATTTTGTGCGGCCGCTCGTTGTAACCAAATTTTCGCTTTCATTTTTGATTGTCGAATACCGATCCCATAATAATACATTTTACCCAAATTATATTGTGCTACGTCATTACCTTGCTCGGCGGATTTTCGGTACCATTTCACCGCTTCGGTATAAGATTGCTTAACACCTCGACCATTATCATACATCACACCTAAATTATTTTGCGCAGCAGCATTACCTTGGTTAGCACCTTTACGATACCACTTCACTATTTCTGATAAAGATCCTTCAACACCTTGACCTTTTTCATACATCATTGCTAATTGAAAAGAGGCCTCTCCATCACCTTGCTCCGCATCTTTACGATAAGATTTGAGCGCTTTACGATACCAGCTTGTTGCTTTAGGGTAAGATTGTTCAACACCTCTCCCAAAATCATACATTTCCCCTAATTTTTGTTGAGCGTAAGCGTGACCTTGCTCAGCGGATTTTTGATACCATTTCACCGCTTCAACATCAGATTGCGCAACTCCTCGACCTTCAGTATACATCGTCCCTAAAAATACTTGAGCGTCAACATTTCCTTGCTCAGCCGGTTTTCGAAACCATTTCACCGCTTCAACATCAGATTGTGCAATTCCTCGACCATACAGATACATCAAACCTAAATTATATTGCGCGTCAGCATTACCTTGCTGAGCTGATTTCCAATACCATTTCACCGCTTCAATATCAGATTGCGCAACTCCTCGACCATTAAAATACATCACTCCTAAATAATATTGAGCTTTAGCATGACCTTGCTGAGCTGATTTCCAATACCATTTCACCGCTTCAACATCAGATTGCGCAACTCCTCGACCATTATCATACATCCAACCTAAATTAAATTGAGCAGAAACATGACCTTGCTCGGCGGATTTTCGATACCACTTCACCGCGTCTGTATAAGATTGTTCAATACCTCGACCATTCCAATACATCAAACCTAAATTATATTGAGCGTAAGCATGACCTTGCTCGGCGGATTTTCGGTACCATTTCACCGCTTCGGTATAAGATTGCTTAACATCATACATCACACCTAAATTATTTTGAGCGTCAGCATGACCTTGCTCGGCAGCTTTTCGGTACCAGTTCACTGCTTCAACATAAGATTTCGCAACACCTAGACCATTCTGATACATCCAACCTAAATAATTTTGAGCTTCAGCATCATCACTTTTCTTAACGGCTTGAGTACAATTTTTAATGTTTGGGTTTTGCTTGCATTTTTCTAAATCATTAACATTGGCACAAGATTGAAGTGCCATGAAACTGGATAAAACCAAGATAATTTTTCTCATTCTTTTTCCTTTTATTTTGAGTGTTAAAACCTTATTCAAAAATGAAAATAAGCTCGCCGATAGTGGCGAGCTTATGTTTTCAATCCTTCGGTGTAAAGTTGTTCGCACCGAAATTTTGTCTTAGAGGTGTTTTAAAATGTCTTCTACGCGATCTTTGGCATCACCAAATAACATTTGTGTGTTTTCTTTAAAGAAAAGTGGATTTTGTACGCCGGCATAACCTACGGCCATTGAGCGTTTAAAGACGATCACGTTACCTGCATTCCAAACTTCCAATACTGGCATTCCTGCAATTGGGCTGTTTGGATCTTCCATCGCGGCTGGGTTAACGGTGTCATTTGCACCGATAACTAACACCACGTCGGTATGGGCAAAGTCTTCGTTAATTTCATCCATTTCTTGCACAATGTCGTAAGGAACTTTCGCTTCTGCTAATAAAACATTCATATGACCTGGCAAACGTCCTGCAACAGGGTGAATACCAAAGCGCACATCAACGCCACGTTCGCGTAATTTTTTAGTTAAATCCGCAACTGGGTATTGCGCTTGAGCCACCGCCATACCGTATCCTGGTGTGATGATAACGGATTTTGCATTTTTCAACATTTCTGCTACGTCTTCTGCGTTGGTTTCTTGATGTTCGCCTTGTTCTGCATCGCTGGATACTTGAACATCATTACCAAAGCCACCTGCAATAACGCTAATAAATGAGCGGTTCATTGCTTTGCACATAATGTAGGAAAGAATAGCACCTGAAGAACCTACTAATGCACCAGTAATAATTAAAAGGTCATTATCAAGCATAAAGCCTGCTGCCGCTGCCGCCCAACCTGAATAAGAGTTTAGCATGGACACAACAACGGGCATATCCGCGCCACCAATGGAAGCCACTAAATGCCAACCAAAACCTAATGCGATGATTAACATAAGAAGCACAGGGAATAAATTTGCAGGTTCTTTAATGAATGCGATCATCAATAAAAATGATACAACTAAAGCCGTTAAATTCATTTTATGGCGATGTGGCAACATTAAGGCTTTTGATTTCATTTTTCCGCTTAATTTACCAAAAGCGACAATGGAACCTGTAAAAGTGACTGCCCCGATGAAAATCCCTAAAAAGACTTCCACGTTGTGAATGGTTTCCATAGCCGGCGACATACTTTCATGCAAGCCATAGCTATTAAAGCCAACTAATACGGCAGCTAAACCTACAAAGCTATGTAAAATGGCCACAAGTTCTGGCATTTGTGTCATTTCTACGGCTAATGCTTTGCGGATACCTAAAATTGCCCCAATTAACATAGCAAGTAAAATCCACCATGTGCCTTGAGTGTGCGGTGAAAAAATGGTTACCACAAGGGCAATTCCCATACCAATAATACCGTACCAAGCACCCGCTTTAGCCGTTTCGTGTTTAGAAAGACCTGCCAAACTCATAATAAATAGCAAGGCAGAAACAATATAGGCGGCTTGAATAAATCCTAAAGACATCGTTGTTTCTCCTTATCCTTTTTTAAACATAGCAAGCATACGTTGAGTAACTTTAAAGCCACCGAAAATGTTAATACTTGCAACTAAAATGGCGATAAATGCCAACAAACTAATAAAAATTCCACCTTGTGCAATTTGTAAAACTGCCCCAACGATAATAATGCCCGAAATCGCATTGGTTACCGCCATCAATGGTGTATGTAGTGCGTGGGTCACATTCCAAACCACGTAATAACCTACCACGCATGAAAGGACGAATACGGAGAAATGAGATAAAAATTCTGTTGGTGCAACTGCGGCAACCCAAAGGAAAGCAAAAACAGCTAAAGCCATTAAGCTGTATTTTTTCTTCGCACTCATCGGTGCTTTTTCTGCTTTTTTCTTTTGCGGTTTAGCCGTTTGTGGCGCAGGTTTTGCTTGCGCTGAAACTTTAATTGGCGGAGCTGGCCATGTGATTTCACCTTCACGCACAACCGTTACACAACGTAAAATGACATCGTCAAAATTGATGTCAATTTCACCTTCTTTTTTCGGCGCGAGTAATTTTAATAAATTCACTAAGTTTGTGCCGTAAAGTTGGGAAGATTGCGTTGGCAGACGACTTGGTAAATCGGTATAACCAATAATTTTTACTTGGTTTTTCGTTTTAACAATTTTATCTGCTACGGTTAATTCACAGTTACCGCCTGTTGCGGCTGCTAAATCCACAATCACGCTACCTGGTTTCATACTAGCAACCATTTCTTTGGTCACTAACAATGGCGCAGGTTTGCCTGGAATTAACGCTGTGGTGATAATGATGTCCACTTCTTTTGCTTGTTCCGCATAAAGTTCTAAAGCTCGGCGATTAAATTCTTCCGACATCACTTTGGCATAGCCATCACCGCTACCGCCTTCTTCTTTATAATTTAATTCTAAGAAGCTTGCGCCCATACTTTCGACTTGTTCTTTTACTTCTGGACGTGAGTCAAATGCACGCACAATAGCGCCAAGACTTTGAGCAGCCCCAATGGCCGCAAGCCCTGCTACGCCTGCCCCAATAACCAAAACTTTCGCAGGTGGCACTTTACCTGCTGCGGTAATTTGTCCCGTAAAGAAACTTCCAAATTCATTCGCCGCTTCAATAACCGCGCGATAACCTGCAATGTTCGCCATGGAACTTAGCGCGTCCATAGATTGTGCGCGTGAAATACGCGGTACGGCGTCCATCGCTAACACATTAATTTTTTTCGCGCTTAATTTTTCCATTAGTTCAGGATGTTGCGCAGGCCAAATAAAGCTGACTAAAGTAGCACCTTCTTTCATTAAAGCAATTTCGTCATCTTCTGGCGCATTGACTTTAAAAATAATATCTGCTTGCCAAACTTCTTTTTCTGAGCCAATTTTCGCGCCCGCTTCAACATAAGCTGGATCTTCAAAACTGGCTTTTACGCCCGCATTTTTTTCCACTAAGACCTCAAAACCTAACTTCAAGATTTCTTGAACGGTTTTCGGGGTGGCTGCTATACGATTTTCATTTTTTAGCCGTTCTTTGGGTACACCAATTTGCATAATGTTTCCTTTAAACTTATAAATAAAACCTTGAGCTTACGCTCCCTTCAACTTGACTTAGGGTCAATTTGGCATTGATTCTACTCTTTATCTTATTATGAAAAAAGAAGAAAAGTTCCATTTTGTCGACTGTGTCACATTAGTTTTTTTTATCTTTATTTTTAGTTTACCTTGTTGTTTTTAATGATTTTTTTAAAATTTACGCACTCGCACCGAAAATTTAACCTTCTTTTTATTTTTTATTTGCTTTAATTCAACAACTAAAGGTAGAATGCCGAGTTCTTTTTTGTTTAACTCTCAACTTTCTTAAAGGCGGAAAATATGGGAAAAAGTGTTGTTATCTTAGGCGCTCAATGGGGCGATGAAGGTAAAGGCAAAATTGTTGACTTACTAACCGACCGCGTGAAATACGTTGTGCGCTATCAAGGCGGACATAACGCAGGTCACACTCTTATCATCAACGGCGAAAAAACCGTTTTACGTTTAATTCCAAGCGGTATCTTACGCAACAACGTAACTTGCTTAATTGGTAATGGCGTGGTTGTTTCTCCTGATGCACTAATGCAAGAAATGGGTGAATTAGAAAGTCGTGGTATTAATGTGCGTGAACGCTTGAAAATTTCAGAAGCTTGTCCGTTAATCCTGCCTTATCATGTGGCGATGGATCATGCTCGTGAAAAAGCACTTGGCAAAAAAGCAATTGGTACCACAGGCCGTGGTATTGGCCCTGCGTACGAAGATAAAGTTGCTCGTCGTGGTTTACGCGTAGGCGATCTTTTCGACAAAGAAGCTTTTGCGGAAAAACTAAAAAACATCTTAGATTATTACAACTTCCAACTTGTTCATTACTATAAAGCTGAACCTGTAGATTTTGATACCGTTATGCAAAATGTTTTTGCAGTTGCTGATGTTATTACAGGTATGGTTGCTGACGTGACCACCATTTTAGATAAAGCACGCAAAGCGGGCGATAATATCTTATTTGAAGGCGCACAAGGCACAATGTTAGATATTGACCAAGGCACTTATCCTTATGTTACTAGTTCAAATACCACCGCAGGCGGTGTTTCAACAGGTGCAGGTTTTGGCCCTTGTCATATTGACTACGTTTTAGGCATTATCAAAGCTTATTGTACGCGTGTTGGCGGTGGCCCATTTACCACAGAATTATTCGATGATATTGGCGCACAAATTGCCAAACGCGGAAATGAATTCGGTGCGGTAACAGGTCGCGCTCGTCGTTGTGGTTGGTTTGATGCCGTGGCTATTCGTCGCGCTATTCAAGTAAACAGTATTTCAGGTTTTTGTATGACAAAACTTGATGTTTTAGATGGCTTAGATGAAGTGAAAATCTGCGTTGGTTACAAAATGCCAAATGGTGAAATTGTTGATTTTGCGCCACTTGCTGCGAAAGATTGGGAAGGCGTAGAACCTATTTATGAATCTATGCCTGGCTGGAAAGAAAATACTTTCGGCGTAACCGATGTTGAAGCTTTACCGCTAAATTGTCGCAATTACATTAAACGCATTGAAGAAGTAACAGGCGTGCCAATTGCTATTCTTTCTACCGGCCCTGATCGCGTAGAAACTATGATTTTACAAGATCCTTTTGCTTAATTCTTTTATGTAAAATCTTAACTCGCGCCGAAATTTTGTAAACGATTTTTCGGCGCGAGTCGTTTTATTCCTTTCTTTTTTTCTCTTCCCTTTTCATCTCTTTTGCATAATAACCCTTTTTTTGTACTTATTCGTTATTTATAAAGCTATATAATGTGCGTTTTTTAATAACGTTCTAAAAAAGGAAATGTGATGAAAAAAATCTTACTTGCTTCTTCTTTATTCGCCGTCAGCACTTTTGCTCAAGCGGTTGATTTACATCTTTATGCCGGCGCTGGTTTAAAAGTGCCTGTTGATCAAATTATTCAACAATTTGAAAAAGAAACAGGCAACAAAGTGAGCGTAGAATATGGCGGTTCAGGCCAAATTTTAGCCCGTTATAAAACTGTTAATCAAGGCGATTTATTTTTACCTGGTTCAGAAGATTATGTAGAAAAATTGGAAAAATTAGGTAAAGTTTCCGCCCAAGCACCGGTTGTTTTACATGTGCCTGTTATGGCTGTCCGTAAGGATAAAGGTGAAAATATAAATTCTTTCAAAGATTTAGCCGAAAGCAACTTACGTTTAGGTATTGGCGATAGCAAAGCTATGGCTTTAGGTAAAGGCGCTGAAAAAATGCTTGAACTTTCAGGCTATGGCAAAGAATTAAATGACAAAATTGTCACCAAAGCTGCCACCGTGAAACAACTTATGTTGTATTTAGTCAATGGTGATGTGGATGCTGCGGTTGTTGGTCGTGCGGGCGCTTGGAAAATGCGTAATAAAGTCAAAATGTTACCTATTCCAAAAGGCACACCAGAAGAAAAAGTAACCATCGCTTTACTTTCTACAAGCCAGCATCCAAAAGAAGCTCAAGCTCTTTTTAATTTCATTAAATCTCAACAAGGCGTGAAATATTTTACTGATGAAGGTTTCTTACCGCTTCCATAAAAGTTTAAGCCTAAACCTTGCCCTTTTACCGCTAATATTATTATTAGCGGTTATTTTAGGTGCTGTTTTTTCGCTCATTTTTCAGCTTAATCGTGAGTTTTTCATTTTAGCTTTGCAAGATAAAGAATTGCATTTTGCCTTAATGATGTCTTTATCAAGTTCTATCATCTCGCTTTTGCTTTCTTTATGTATCGCGATTCCCATCGCTTGGCTTATGAGTCAACGCCGTTTACTTGGGCAAAGTTTTATCGATACCTTTTTTGATTTGCCGATGGTTTTACCGCCCTTAGTCACGGGCTTAAGTTTGCTGTTGTTGTTTAACCATGAAGGTTATCTTGCACAAGTTGCGCCTTTTATCAGCGAATGGATTTTTAGCCCCGTTGGCATTATTATCGCGCAAACTTATATTGCAACCTCTATTTTACTGCGTAATGCTCGTGGGGCTTTTTCTTCCCTTGATATCGGCTATCGCTTAAGTGCTTATAATTTAGGCTTAACACCGTTTAAAACCTTGTTAAAAGTTGAATTGCCTATGTGCTGGAAACCGCTTTTATGCGGTGCAATTTTAGCTTGGTCACGGGCGATTGGGGAATTTGGCGCAACATTGATGTTAGCTGGCGCAACTCGCTTTAAAACAGAAACCTTACCTATGGCCGTTTACTTAAACATTGCCAGTGGGGATTTTGAAATTGCCATTGCTTCCTCATTATGGCTTTTATTTATTTCAGCTTGCTTACTGTTTGTTTTACGCTTTATAAATCGGGAAATTTAATGTTAGAAATTCAAAACTTAAAGGTTGGCGCCTTAAAAAATTTATCCTTAAGTGTGAAAGCAGGCGAATGTGTTGCCATTGTTGGCGAATCCGGTTGTGGCAAAACCACTCTTCTAAACGCTATCGCAGGCTATATTCATTACAATGGCGAGATTTTTTTAGCCGGCAAAAATTTACACGAAACCCCGCCGTGGGCGCGAAATTGCCGTTATTTAAACCAACATTTATTTTTATTTCCACATAAAACCGTGTTGGGCAATCTGCTTTTAGCGGGGCCTTGTGCTACTCAGACCGAAATTTTGGATTTACTCAATAAGTTAAAAATTGCTCATTTAAAAGATCGTTACCCCAAAATGCTGTCAGGCGGTGAAAAACAACGGGTTGCCTTAGCGCGCGCGTTAATTAATCCGCCTGATTTATTGTTACTCGATGAGCCTTTTTCCGCTCTCGACTGGGATACAAGACAGCATATTTGGTATGAATTAAAAGACCTTATCGCCGAAAAACAACTCACGAGCATTATTGTCAGCCATGAGCCAAAAGAAACGGCTTTTTTAGCTCATCGCACCTTGCAAATTGCGCAAGGTCAACTTTTTGCAACTTAAGGATTTCTTATGATTTATTTTTCTGATGCCGAATTAGATAATTTACTTTTAGAAGATATTTACCGTGGCGACTTAACCACGCGCGCATTAAATTTAGGTAATGTGCCGGCGCGTATGCAATTTAAACGCAAAAATGCTGGAATTTTAGCCGGTGTTACGCTTGCTGAGCGCCTGTTACGCAAGTTAGATTTACAGGCGGAAATTTTAAAACAAGATGGTGACTATGTCGAAGCCATGACCCCTTTTTTACAGGTTTATGGTTCTGCGGAAAAATTACATCAAGGCTGGAAAGTTGTGCAATGCGTATTGGAATGGTCTTGTGGTGTTGCGCAATATACCGCTGATATGCTCAAGGCCGCTCGCGCCGAAAAAGCCGATGCGCAATTATTATGTACGCGTAAAAGCATTCCTGGTACGCGCAAATTAGCCACGGCGGCCCTTCTTGTAGCGGGTGGGCAAATTCATCGCCAAGGCTTAAGTGAAACCTTACTGGTTTTCACAAATCATCGCCGTTTATTAGAAGATAGCGAAAATTATACGGAAATCGTGCGCCGACTGCGCGCTCATGCGCCTGAAAATAAAATTACTCTTGAAGCCGATGATTTAGCGCAATTTAAGCAAGTTGCTTTAGCCAAACCCGATATTATTCAAGTGGATAAATTTTCTTTAGAAGAAGTTAAAGAAGCGCAAGATTTTTTAGCTGAGCAAAAGTTAACTTGTCAAATTTCTGTTGCGGGGGGCGTTAATAAAAATAATATTCACGCTTACGCTAAACTTGGCATTCAAATGTTTATTTCTTCAGCGCCTTATTATGCGCCACCTGAAGATATTAAAGTGGTCATTGAAAAAGCTGGCGAATAAACTTTTTTCGGCGCGAGTATCTTTTTAAAAACCTTCTCGCGCCGAATTTTAATTTTAACTTTCGTTTTCTTCTAATTGTTTTTCACGCTGTATTGCTTCATATAATTCTGGTAAAAGTTGGCTAATTAAATTTAATTGTTGTAAAGGTACATTAAAGTAATTTTCCACTTCATTTTTATTTTGCTTATCCTGCAAATTAAAGGTTTCTAATTTTGTTTTAATTAAATGAATATTTTCCTCAAACTCAGTTTGCGTTAAATGATCAATCTGCGCTAAAACATAAATAATTTTACGCGCTAACGGATAAAAACCCGAAGTAAAAGTAACACTTTGTTTTACTTTCTGCATGGTTTCTCGATAAGCGCCTAAAGCGGAAATATAACTCAACAAGGTATAATTTAATTGCAATAATTCAAAGGCTTGCGGTAAACGTTCAGCATATTTTTTATGGTCATTATTCATAATATTAATAATATCGCTTAAATTACTTGCATTATCTTGCGCTTGACGTCGTGCAATACGATATTTTAAAGGGTCGCAATGTCCAACTTGTAACTGCGTAATAATAAATAATAAATATTTCGCATCCGCTTTAATGGATTGCAAACTCACTTGATTTAATTTCCAATATTTCCAATCTGGCCATAAATAAGCACTTGCTACAAAAGCAATCACCGTTCCTAAAAGCGTATCTGCCATACGGGAAAACATCGCATTGGCAATATCAAAACCCATAACATAAAAGCTGACTAAAACTTGCACTGTAATAAAAAAGGTTGCGTAACTATAATTATTATTACGGAAGAAAAAGAATAAACTACTGGTAATAACAATAATCCCTAAATCCAAGACTAAAGTCGGTTGCATATAAGGTAATAAAGAAGCGACAAACACCCCTAATAAACTGCCTAAAATACGCTGTTTTAAACGAACTTTGGTTGCATAATAATTTGGCTGACAAACTAAAATAGCGGTTAATAAAATCCAATATCCTAAATGTAGTTGTAAACTTTCCACAATAATACAACTCACAAAAACCACTAAAGATAAACGAATGGCGTGGCGAAATAACGGAGATTTAAAAGTGAAATTATTACGCACCGCTAACCACATATTCTTAAATCCCATAATTTGAACGGGATGCAAATCATATTTTTCTGCTTGATATTGCACATTATCAATATGACGTAATTGCCAATCTACGGCTTGTAAACTTTCAATTAAAGTTTTAATTAAAACCAAATCTTCATAATTTAAACGCTGATTTTGTTGATAATACGCTAAAGACTGCACTAATCCCTGCAAACAACGATCAATGCGCATATCATAAGTATAAGTGGTATTAAGCTGTAAACTTTCCGCTAAGTCTGCGCAGGCTTTGCCTTGCAAAATTAACAAACGTTGGATACGAAAAATTAAATCTGTGTGTTTAAGTTTTTCTGCTAATTGCTGATAGTCGAAATAATCTGCGCTGACTTTTTCAAAAATATCTTGCGCCGAAAAATAGACTTTCATCATTCGCATAATTTCCACTCGTCGTTGTTGGCCACGAATACGATAAAAAAGCGTCGTTTGACAAGCATTAAAGGCTTGAATTACCTTCGCATTTTTTACTGCTAGCGGTAATTGATGAGCCTGATCTTGATTATCATCTGGATCAAAAATTTGCGCTTTCTCAGCAAAATAATCCGCTAGTGCGGAAAAGACATCGCCCACATTTTCTTGCACGGCACGATTAGGGAAAAGAAAGAAGACAAAAAGGGAACTTAAACTATATAAAATAGCGCCCAGTAAAATTAAAAGTGGGTTTAAAATCCAAGGCGTATTAGGGGTGTAAGTTAAAACCGTATAAAGCGCCACCAACAAAGCGCCAAAGGCAACGGTGCTATAACGCTTGCCAATTGCGCCAAACATCGTAACCACAAATGCCATCAAGGTTAAAAGCAAGGTAAAGGCCACGCTTTGCCCAATAGCTAATTGCACGCTTATTGTGGAAAATGAAAACACCACCAACATAACCGCAATATTTTTTAAGCGTCCAACTAAGCGATTATCAAAATCAACTAATGCCGCGGCTATCATACCTAAAATTAAAGGCATAGCTTCCGGTGAAACACCTAAAATCCAAACTGCTAGTGCGGCAAGATTTACCGCAATAAATATGGGTAAGGTTGAAATCACTTTCGCGTTAAACCAAGAACATAATTTTTTTTGCATCATGCTAATTCCCCTACTTTTCCCCAAAAAATAAGCCTTATTTTAATCTTATTTTTTGTATAACTCTTTTATTTTTTTAACTGTTTTAAGGTATTTTAAGGCCTAACTCTTTCCGTTCGTCTTTTTTCTCAACAAAAGCTTGTTATAATGCCCTTTTATTTGGAGGTTATATGAATCGTTTAACTCAATTTTTCATCTTTATGTTAGCACTATTACCTAGTGCATTATGGGCGCAAATTTCTGTGCAAAACCCAACTATCGTTGCAACATCAAAGCCTAATCAACCAAGTGCTATTCACTTAATGCTACAAAATAATGGCAATGAGGCGGTAAATTTAGTCATGCTACAAACCCCTAAAGATGCTCGCTTAGAATTACACGGCACAATTAACGGTAAAATGGCTCAAATTGATGCGATTAACGTTCCAGCTCATGGCCAAACCGCATTACGTTACGGCGGATTGCATATTATGGTTTTTGATTTAAAAACCCCACTTAGCGTAGGTTCAACCTTCCCAGTTTCTTTATTCTTTGATAATGGCGATGTGTTAAACATTGAAGCCGTGACCATTGATGCAAAAGATGTCAAACGTCATTAATTGATGCAATAAAAAGCCCCAAATGCTTAATTCAAGATTTGGGGCTTTTTCTTTTACTTAACGCTTAAAAACATTACATGCTATCACGCATAAATTCTTCGGCTTTTTCTACCATGCTATTTGAGCCAATAAATAATGGCACACGTTCATGTAGTTCTGTTGGCTGAATATCTAAAATTCGCGTAAAGCCATCGGTCGCTTTACCGCCTGCTTGTTCTGCTAAGAAGGCCATTGGATTTCCTTCGTACAATAAACGTAATTTACCATTTGGATAATTCGTTGCGCTTGGATAAATATAAATACCACCTTTTAACATATTGCGGTGGAAATCTGATACCAAGGAACCAATGTAACGAGATTTATAAGGACGTTTTGTATCTTTATCCACTTCTTGACAATATTTAATGTATTTTTTCACCCCTTGTGGGAATTTTAAATACTGGCCTTCATTAATGGAATAAATTGTTCCATCTTCTGGAATACGAATATTTTCATGAGAAAGACAGAAAGTACCGATAGATGGGTCATAGGTAAAGCCATTTACCCCATTACCTGTGGTGTAAACAAGCATCGTTGATGAACCATAAACAATGTAGCCTGCGGCAACTTGGCGATTACCTGGTTGCATAAAATCTTCCATAGTCACAGGTGTGCCAATTGGGGTAACGCGACGATAAATTGAAAAAATCGTTCCTACGGCAACGTTCACATCAATGTTTGAAGAACCATCTAAAGGATCGGTTAAAATAACATATTTTGCATTACGACCGCGTTCTGTATCAAAAGCCACGAAACTTTCTTCTTCTTCTGAAGCAAAACCGGCAACTTCTTCGCGTGAAATCAAAGCATCTTTCATTGTATTGTGAGCAAATAAATCTAATTTTTGTTGCTCTTCGCCTTGCACATTTTCCACGCCCGATGCACCTAGAATATTATTCGTTAAACCTGCACGGTTAATATCGCGATGAATGACTTTTGCCACCAAGCGAAGTGAAGCAAGAATACCGGAAAGTTCCCCTTTCGCATTTGGATATTCTGCTTGTTTTTCAATAATAAACTGACCTAGTGTTTTCATTCATTTCTCCTTTAGAATTAAATTTACAGTCATTTTTAGTTGTTTTATTATAACCGTTTGCGGGCATTTCGCTAACATTGATTAACTACAATGTGATCTTTCGCACACTTTTTTTCCATTTTTACAAAAGGCAATAATAATGAAACCAAAACATCTTCATATTTTAGGCATTTGCGGTACTTTTATGGGCGGTTTAGCTATTCTCGCGAAAGAAATGGGCTTTCATGTAACCGGTGCTGATACGGGCGTTTATCCGCCGATGAGTACGTTTTTAGCCGAAAAAGGCATTGATATTATTCCACATTTTGACCCATCACAACTTTCACCATGCCCCGATTTAATTATCATCGGCAATGCAATGACTCGCGGAAATCCTTGCGTTGAATATATCCTTGAGCATAATTTACCTTTCACCTCTGGACCACAATGGCTACATGATAATTTATTAGCCCAACGTAAAGTGTTAGCGGTTGCAGGTACGCACGGGAAAACAACGACAACAGGTATGTTAAGTTGGATTTTAGACCAAAATCAAATAGATACGGGATTTTTAATTGGTGGAATTGCAGGAAACTTCGGCGTTTCCTCTCGTTTAGGCACAAGTGAGTATTTTGTGATTGAGGCCGATGAATACGATACGGCTTTTTTTGATAAACGCTCTAAGTTTGTACATTATAATCCCCATGTGGCTATTATTAACAACCTTGATTTTGACCATGCGGATATTTTTGAAAATCTTACGGCAATTCAAAAGCAATTCCATCATATGGTTCGTTTAATTGCTAAAAATGGCCTCATTTTATCCCATAAAAATGAGACTTCTGTCCAAGATGTGTTAGCGATGGGAACTTGGTCAAAAACGGAATTTTTAGGTGAAAATCAAGATTGGTTTGCTCAAGCGCTTAGCCCTGATTATTCTTGTTTTGATGTGTTTTATCGTGGCGAAAAAATGGGACGCGTAAATTGGCAAATTATCGGCCAGCATAATATGCAAAATGCCTTAATGGCTATTGCCGCCGCTCATTATATTCATATTCCCGTAGAAAAAGCCTGCCAAGCCTTAAATTCTTTCGTCAATGCGAAACGCCGTTTAGAAGTAAAAGGTTGCGTGCATAATATCACTCTTTATGACGATTTTGCTCACCATCCTACGGCTATCAGCGCAACTATTTCTGCACTTCGTGGCAAAATTGGCGCAGATAAGCGCATTTTGGCGGTTTTAGAACCACGTTCTAACACAATGAAGATGGGCGTGCATAAAAATGAATTGGCGGGTTCTTTACAAAATGCGGATGCGGTTTTTCTTTTCCAACCTGCAACCATTCCTTGGAAGGTAGAAAGCATTGCAGAAAATTGCGCACAATATTGTAAAACTTCTGCGAATTTAGATGAATTAGCCGATTTTATCGCCCAATATGCTCAACCCCATGACCATATTTTGGTGATGTCTAACGGAAGTTTTGGTGGCATTCACCAAAAAATTCTCGAACGCTTATCTTAAACTCAAGCTAAAGTTTCACTCGCGCCGAAATTTTTACTTTTTTTCGGCGCGAGTGACTTTTAATCTTCGTCTGCAAATAAGTAAGGGTTAAGGCCACTTCGTGCATAGCCTTTTTCTTCCATTTCAACATCTAAGAAAAGACTGGCTAAATCATCGGCCATCACGTCCATTTCAGGGGCTTTTTCTTGAAAGAGAATTTTTAAATAACTTTCGCAATCATCACAAGTTTCGGCGCGAACTGCGGCAAATTCATCATTCAACATAAAATAACTTAATTTACCCATTTGGTCGCAATTCGAGCATTTTGCGCGGACCATATTCCATTCGGTTTCACATAATGCGCAATGTAAATAGCGTAAGCCTTGTTGTTCACCAAGATGCACAACGCTTGCAGTTGGCGCAGAATTACACACTGGGCAACGTGTTAGGTTATCCCCATTTTCTAACACACTTTGGTGTGGAATTTTGTTGGCCATTTGACGCCAATAAATACTTAAAGCCGACCAAATAAAGAGAGCTTTATCACTGCCTACTTCACTAAATTCTTCATTTAATAATTTATCTGCTAATTGATTTAATTCAGAATTTGAGGCTTTTTGCAACCATTCAATCGTCGCTTGTAAATCTTCATTGGCATTAACGGCCATTTTTTCTAATAATGCTGAAAGTAACTTCAACCAATGTTCATCACGAAGCCAAGTGCGACAATTTAACGGCTGATGAGCTAATTGTTGGGCATTTAATTCTGGCATATTTTCTAAAGGATTTTCACGCAAAACGATTTGTTGAGTTGCCACTAATCCTGCAATAAAAGTGAGGTAATTAGCAAAAGGATGGTTTTGGGCTAATTGCTCTAAACGTTCGCGACGATGAGAATATAAGTTATTGTAATTTGGGAAAAGTAATGCGGGCTGTTGTTCACTTACGCCTTTTTTAATTTCTTCAGGCGATAAAATTTTAATACTCATAAAAGTTTCCTATTTAAAAAAGAGATAATAAAAAGTGCGATAATTTTATCGCACTTTTGTGTTTTTTTACTTTAGGTTATTTCTGTGCTTTCGCTTTTTCCGCTAACTCTTTTTCAAGTTCCGGTTTCACGACTTCACGATACCAACGTGGGTGATGTTTTTTCGCCCAACGTACGCTAACCCAACCTTCAACCATACCGCGGATTGAGCCTTTCACCCAAAACGCCATGTACATATGCACCATAATACCTGTGAAAAGCATAAAGGCACTAAATGAGTGAAGGAAAATCGCCATACGAATAACAGGAATGGAGAAATTATGGGAGAAATATTGACGCCACATAATAATTCCCGTAATCAACAAGGTAAACATCGCTAAAATTAGCGTCCAGAACAACATTTTTTGTCCTAGGTTATATTTACCATTGTCTGCTACTTCGTGTTCATTACCTTTTAGAACTTCTTTAACGTTTTTAAGCCATACAATGTCGTTTTTTTCTGGAATATTATAACGCCAGTACATAGCGCAAAGTAATAAAAACGCTAAGAACATAATAATACCCGTAAATGGATGCACGAAGCGCGCAATACGAGGATTACCTAAAATTTCTGTTAACCAAGCAAAATCTGGGAAGAAAAAGGCTAAACCAGATAAGCCTGTGGTAAAGAAACAAATTACTAATAACCAATGCCCCCAACGTGCGGACAATTTATGTCGCAAAATGCGTTGATCGTTTTTGATCGTAATTTTACTCATTGTTGCCCCCTTTTTGGTTTGGCTTAATTTCATCGTTGTTAATGGTTTCATCCTCATGTTCGTCTAAGTCTTCTGTATTTGGACCTACTGCAATATAGTGTGCAATTTCCGCTAAGGCTAAGCCACCGAAAGCCACTGCTGCAACTGGTTTTAAGAAGTCTTTCCATAATTTCACTGTTGGTGAAATTTCAGGATCTTTTGCTAAACCTGAATATAATTCTGGTTTATCCGCATGAGCTAAAACGTACATCACATGAGTTCCACCCACGCCTTCAGGGTTATAAATTCCAGCATTTGGGAAACCACGTTCTTTAAGCTGTGCAACACGCATATTTGCAAGTTGTAACATATCTGCTTTTGTACCAAATTTAATCGCGCCTGTTGTACAAGATTTTGCACAAGCCGGTTCTTGTCCTACGGCAACACGATCGATACAAAGATTACATTTGTAAACACGATTGTCTTTTGGATTCATGCGCGGTACATCAAATGGACAGCCTGCGATACAGTAACCACAACCAATACATTTATCCGATTGGAAATCCACAATACCATTTTCGTATTGAATAATCGCACCTGGTGAAGGACAAGCTTTTAAACAGCCTGGATCTTCACAGTGCATACAACCTGATTTACGAATTAACCATTCTAAGTGGCCGTTTTCTTCCACTTCGTTGTATTTAATTACGGTCCATTGTTCTGCGTTTGTATTCGCAGGGTTTGCATATGTACCTAAACAATGTTCTTGTTCAGCACGTAAATCATTCCATTCTGAACAAGCCACTTGGCAAGCTTTACAACCGGTACAAACGCTTGTGTCGATTAATTTTGCCACTTCAATTTGATGTTTACGCGCATGAGGCGGTGGCGTTAAACTTGAGGTAGCAGAAGCTTTAATAATATTTTGAGATTGAACAGTACTCATCGGTTAGCCCTCCACTTTCTCAATGTTGACAAGGAATGTTTTGTATTCTGGTGTTTGCGCATTCGCATCACCTACACGCGGTGTTAAGGTATTCGGACAGAATCCTTCACGTCCCACGGTTGCAAAGCCCCAATGATTTGGCATACCGATTTGATGGATTTTTTTACCATCAACATCAAGCGCTTTGATACGTTTTGTTACTACTGCAACGGCTTTAATATAACCGCGTTTAGAGCTCACTTTAACTTTATCGCCAGCTTTAATGCCTTTTTCTTTCGCTAGTGCTTCACCGATTTCTACAAATTGCTCAGGTTGCGTAATCATTGCAAGTTGAGCTTGACTTGTCCACAAATGGAAGTGTTCGGTTAAGCTGTATGTTGTTCCCACATATGGGAAGTTTTCTGCTGTACCAAATGAGTCACGATCATCAGGTAACACACGAGCACAAGGATTACTAATAACATTTGGATGTAATGGGTTTGTGCTAATTGGTGTTTCCCATGGTTCATAATGTTCAGGGAATGGACCATCGCCGATACGGTTAATTGCCCAAAGTGCGCCGGCACCATCATTTTGCATAATAAATGGCATTGTTGGCGTATTTGGTGCGGCATTACCGAAGTCTGCAACATCAATGTAGTTCCAGTTTTTACCATTCCATTTCACTAATTGACGTTTCGCATCCCATGGTTTACCCGCTAAGTCTGCACTTGCACGGTTATAAAGAATACGACGGTTTGCAGGCCATGCAAATGACCAACCTAACGTACAGCCTAAGCCAGATGGATCCGCGTTATCACGGTTGGCCATTTGGTTACCTTTTTCTGTCCATTGACCGGTATAAATCCAGCAACCTGCCATTGTTGAACCGTCATCGCGTAAGTGACCAAAGGTTGATAATAATTGACCTTTTTTCGCAATTAATTGACCGTTTTTATCGTAAAGATCTTCTAACGCATAACCGTTATTTTCTTTCGCTAATTCTTCTGCTGTTGGTTCTAATGGATTTAAGTAATTCCATTGCATCGCTTCTAAACTTTCAAGACCTTTACCGCCTTCTGCATGATAAAGTTCAAGAATACGTTGACGTAAACGAGAAAGAATTTCAACGTCTGGTTTTGCTTCAATTGGTGCTTCTGCTGCTTTCCAGTGCCATTGTAACCAACGACCTGAGTTAGCAATAGAACCATCTTCTTCCGCAAAACATGTTGTAGGTAAGCGGAATACTTCTGTTTGAATACTTGCCATATCGACATCATTGTATTCGCCATGGTTTTCCCAGAAACTTGAAGTAACGGTTTTAATTGGATCTAAAACAACTAAGAATTTTAATTTACTTAATGCAGAAACCACTTTGTTTTTATCAGGGAATGAACCTACTGGGTTAAAGCCTTGGCAAATATACCCTGTTACTTTACCGCGCCACATCATATCGATATAACGTGATGGGTCATAACGCATGTCATATTTTGGTAAATAATCAAAACCGTAATCATTTTCTGCGGTCGCTTTATCGCCATAGAATGCTTTAAGTAAACTCACCATAAATTTCGGTGTGTTTTTCCAATAGTTTACTTGGCCTGCACCCATTTGTTTTGGTGTTGTGCGAGCTAAAAATTCCGCTAAATTATGGTCTTTATCTTGTGGAAGTTTTAAATAAGCTGGCAATGTATGCGGATATAAACCTAAATCGGTTGCACCTTGTACATTTGAGTGTCCACGTAATGCGTTAACACCGCCACCTGCCATACCGATGTTACCTAAAAGCAATTGAATCATTGCCATAGAACGGATGTTTTGTGTACCAACGGTGTGTTGTGTCCAACCTAATGCATATAAGAAAGTCGCTGTTTTATCTGGAGCAGCTGTTGCACCTACTGTATCTACAAATACTTTGAAATCAGCTTGTTTAACACCTGTTAAGCGTTCCACCATTTCAGGTGTATAACGTGAAACGTGATCGCGTAAAATATTAATTACACAACGTGGATGTTGCATGCTAAAGTCACGCATTGGCTCGCCGTTTTCATCTACTTGATAACGCCATGTTGCTTTATCATATTGACGTGTTTCTGGGTCATAGCCTGTAAATAAACCGTCTTTAAATTCAAAGCCTTCATCAACTAAGAAAGTCGCATTGGTATAATTACGTACATATTCGTGTTGAATACGGCCGGTTTGTAATAATTGATTAATTACCCCTAATAAAAAGGCAATATCTGTACCACTACGAATTGGAATATATTTATCCGCAACTGAAGCAGTACGGTTAAAACGTGGGTCGACACAAAGTAATGTCGCATTGTTTTTGGTTTTTGCTTCAATAACCCATTTAAAGCCAACAGGATGCGCTTCTGCTGGGTTTGCACCCATTGCAACAACCACGTTTGCATTTTTAATATCAACCCAATGGTTTGTCATTGCACCACGACCAAATGTCGGTGCTAAACTTGTTACTGTTGGGCCATGGCAAGTACTACCTTGGTTATCTAATACCACCATACCTAAAGAACGACCCCATTTATGGGTTAACCAACAAGTTTCATTGCTTGCCGCTGAAGCGCAAAGCATACCTGTTGTTGTCCAACGGTTAACGGTTGTACCTTCTGCATTTTTTTCTTGGAAGTTGGCATCACGATCGGCTTTCATTAATTTCGCAATACGATCAATAGCTTCATCCCAAGAAATACGTTCCCATTTGTCTGAACCTGGTTTACGTACTTCTGGATATAGCACACGATTCGGGCTATTAACAAAATCCATCACGCCTGCGCCTTTCGGACAAAGTGAACCACGGCTTACTGGATGATCCGGGTCGCCTTCAACGTGGATTAATTTAGAACGTGAATTGATTGAACCATCACCTAGGCTGTACATCAACATCCCACAGCCTACGGCACAATATGTACAGTTATTACGGACTTCTTTCGCACGTAATAGCTTATATTCGCGAGGGGCAGCCAAAGCCGCTGTCGGTGCAAAACCTAACATTGCTGCGGATGTGCCTGCCATTCCCCCTGCACAGATCTTAAAGAATTTTCTGCGAGTGACCTGCATTAAATACTCCTTAACGCAAATTTAACATTGCGTTCTCTTTTATTGTTTTTCGCTAAGTAAAATTTAAGTAAAAATAAAGTTATTAAATCGAAAGAAAAATCAACATAACAACGCTATTTATGATACGCTTTTATCTTCCTACAATTAAGCGTAAAATGGTGAATATTTTGATTTGGATCAAAAAACGCGATATTTATTTTTTCAAAAATTTAACAAACCGTTTACAGAATAATAATGGTTATCAAGTAGATAGCACAAACAGTTATCAATATGTTTCACAGCCCGAAAATCTCATCGCGGAAATCCCTGTTGCTTTAGTCTATAATGGCATCTCTCACACCGTGATGATGTGCTCGCCAAAAAATTTAAAAGATTTTGCCATTGGCTTTTCCTTAGCCGAAGAAATTATTCAATCGCCTCAAGAAATTTACGGTATCGACATTATTGAAAGTTGTGCAGGAATTGAAGTGCATTTAGAGATCGCCACGCGCTGTTTTGTGGCTTTAAAAGAACGTCGTCGTTCGATGGTTGGACGCACAGGTTGCGGTATTTGTGGTAGCGAACGCTTAAAAAACGTTATCAAGCACCCTGCGCCTTTAAAAAAGACCTTACGCTTTAACTTAACACTTTTAGATCATTGTTTAACTCAACTCCAAGAAGGGCAAGTTTTACGCGCAGAAACAGGCGCAAGCCATGCGGCGGCCTTTTTTTCTGAAGACGGTCAATGTTTAGCATTACGTGAAGATGTTGGACGTCATATCGCCTTAGATAAATTACTTGGTTGGCATGCGCAAAACGGCCGTCCGCAAGGGTTTGTTTTGGTCAGCAGTCGCGCAAGTTATGAAATGGTACAAAAAACTGCCACTTGTGGTATTGAAATGTTAATTGCCGTTTCCGCTAGCACCCATCTTGCTGTGCAATTAGCGGAAGAATGCGGTCTGACTTTAATTGGTTTCGCCCGCCAAGGTCGCGCTTCCATCTATCACGACGAAAACCGTTGCTATTTTAATTCCTAACCATCACTCGCGCCGAAATTTCGACACTTTTTTTCGGTGCGAGTTAAAGAATTAGAACCTAAACTAAAAAAACATGTGCCAACTTATAACAAGTCGAATAAAAATGTTTTAAATGAATTGATTTCATTGTATGAAACGGCAGTTCAAAATGCTCAAAAAGCTGAAAACGAATTAAAAAAAAATAATAAAGAACCTTTCACTAATGTTCATCATCTCATACAAGAATTAATGAACTCTAATAAAAAATAAATAAAAACTAGGAAAATAAATCCTGCTCTTTTAGGTAAATTATTGATGAGTATAGTAGAAATTAAAAACTTACCACAAAAAAAAGGCGCCATAGCGCCTTAAAAAATATACTGTCAAATAAGAAATTTACTTGTATAGTTTTTAGTTAAATAATCAAGGTTTAAGTATCCCAATTGCAGCCGCACAAACAACGCCCACTTCTAGAACAGGAGTATTGCTATCGGTAGATACCGCTTTTGTATCAATACAACGTACCATACGAGTAGCATAAGGTTTAAAATCATCAGCTTTTGTAAGTTCTTCCGGAAAACTCGCATGCCCAGCCATAAATAATGCATTGATAATTGTCTGAGCGGAAGCTAGTTTATTCGGAGTACTGCCTTTTTCCCACTTTGCAAGAGTTTTATCTTGTAAAGTTCCTCCTTCATACCAAGGTTTATCTTTTTTACCAACTAACGCATTTGCAATATCATGGCGTCGATCATCTCTAAAAAGGGAAAAATAGGTTTTAGATGGTGATACACCAATGGTTTCATACTCTCTTGCAGTATCTGCAGATACTGCCAATTCATCAAAAGATGAAATATCATATTTTTTAAGTACGTCAAGAGCGTGTTTACGAGTAATTGTATATTTCAATGGTTTAATATTTTTATCCACCACATATTTACCATCCTTATAGTCCTTAAACTGCATAAAGTTAATGATAAGGGTCATCTTATTCGCTTTTGTATGAGTAAAAATAAGAGAAATAGCATAGATAATAGTATGCTCCACATCAATTTGATGATTATCAGGATGTTCTCCTTCATAAACGAAGTTAGTTAGACGTACAACAAGTGGATTTTCAGAAATAACTTCGGAACGGTTAGCATCAAGTGGATAAGCATTAGAGTTTGTAAGAAAATCTTTTACGGTTTTAAAAATCACAGTTCCCTTTGTATTTTGCGTAAAAGGCATATCTTTAATGATATCCTGTGGGCTTATACCTTTAGCAAAAATACTAGACGCAAAAAAGCTAGAAGCTAAAACTGCTAAAAAAATTTTTTTCATTATAATTTCCTTGATTGAAAGTAAAAAAAAAGAGCAACCCCTTTTCAGAGTTTACTCACCAATAATAGTTATCCTTATTTCACCCAATCTTTATTTGAGTAATAAAAAATACTATCTCAAATATGGGAAAGATCTTAATTTTTTGCCGTAATACCTAGGATTAGTCGATGTGATTATCTGATAACACGCGTAAAATATTCCTGAGCAATTGTAAACGTTTTACAAATAAATACACTATGAAGGCATAGATAAATGGCGTCTCTGAGAGAGATATTTCATTCATCTCTACAATAACAACACACCATTTTCAAAGAATGGTACAACCGAGTGGACTCGAACCACCGACCCCCACCATGTCAAGGTGGTGCTCTAACCAACTGAGCTACGGTTGTATAAGATGTTGAAAACGGAAAGAATAATAATGTTTTTATCTTGCTAAGGCAAGATATTTTTTTTAAATTTCGTTTGATTGTTTTTTTTATCGACAACCTTTAAGCTAATAAAAAACCCTAAAAGGCGACTTTTAGGGTTTTCTTACTATAAACCAGCTTAAGCTTTTGGTTCGTTGTTTTCTTTTTCTACGGCATTCGTCGTTTCTGTTATTTCATTTTCCATAGGTGCGGTGTTGACCTCTGCATTTGCTTTGGTTTCTTCCCAGCCTTTTGGTGGTGTCACAGGTTGACGTTCCATAAGTTGTTTGATTTGTGGAATTTCAATTGTTTCATATTTCATTAGCGCATCTTTCATCGCATGTAAAATATCCATATTATCTATCAACAACTGTTTTGCTCGACGATAGTTACGTTCCACGATTTTACGCACTTCTTCATCGATAATATGCGCCGTTTGGTCGGACATATGTTTTGCTTTCGCCATAGAGCGCCCTAAGAATACTTCACCTTCATCTTCAGTATACAAAATCGGCCCTAATTCATTCGAAAAGCCCCATTGGGTCACCATATTACGCGCAATATTTGTTGCAACTTTAATATCATTTGAAGCGCCCGTAGAAATATTTTCTTCGCCATAAATCAAGCCTTCTGCAAGTCGACCAGCATAAAGCGTCGAAAGTTTACTTTCTAACTGTTTATAGCTCATACTAATTTGATCACCTTCAGGTAAGAAGAAGGTCACCCCTAAAGCGCGTCCACGCGGTACAATGGTTACTTTATGTACGGGATCGTGTTCTGGTACTAAATAGCCCACAATCGCATGACCTGCTTCATGATAAGCGGTAGATTCTTTTTGCTTATCCGTCATAATCATTGTACGACGTTCCGGTCCCATATTAATTTTATCTTTAGCCATTTCAAACTCTTGCATTGTTACAAGGGTTTTATTTCCGCGAGCCGCAAAAAGTGCCGCTTCATTTACTAAGTTAGCTAAATCTGCCCCTGAATAACCTGGCGTACCACGAGCTAAAACCATAGGTTCAACATCGGGTGCAATAGGCACTTTACGCATATGAACGCGTAAAATTTGTTCACGTCCACGCACATCAGGCAATCCTACCATCACTTGACGGTCAAAACGTCCTGGTCGCGTTAATGCTGGATCGAGAACATCTGGGCGGTTTGTCGCAGCGATAACAATAATCCCTTCTTTTCCTTCAAAACCGTCCATTTCCACCAACATTTGGTTTAGGGTTTGTTCACGCTCATCGTGACCACCACCTAATCCTGCGCCACGTTGGCGTCCTACTGCATCAATTTCATCAATAAAGATAATACAAGGTGCATTTTTTTTCGCTTGTTCAAACATATCTCGCACGCGCGATGCACCCACACCTACGAACATTTCCACAAAATCAGAGCCTGAAATTGTAAAAAATGGTACTTGTGCTTCACCGGCAATCGCTTTAGCCAGCAAAGTTTTACCTGTTCCTGGTGGCCCTACCATCAAGACGCCTTTTGGAATGCGTCCGCCCAATTTTTGGAATTTGCTTGGGTCTCGTAAGAAATCTACAATTTCACCAACTTCTTCTTTCGCTTCTTCACAACCTGCTACATCGGATAAACGGGTAGTAATTTGTTCTTTAGTAAGCATTTTGGCTTTACTTTTACCAAAACTCATGGCTTTTCCGCCCCCGCCTTGCATTTGGCGAGCAAAGAAAATCCACACCCCGATCAATAATAACATTGGGAACCAAGAAACAAATAATGAAGCTAATAAACTGCGTTCAGCAGGTAAAGCACCTTGAATTTGTACTTTTTCTTTTAATAAATCATCTAATAATTTGCGATCTTGTAACGGTGTTGGTAAAACCGTTGTGTATTTTGTGCCATTTTTGCGCGTTACAAAAATTTCGCCACGCTCATTAAATGTCGTTGCGGCTACTTCACTGTTTGACACATCATTGATAAAACTCGTGTAATCCACACGACCGTCGGCTGCAGAGTGTTCGCTAAATCCTTGGTATGCCGTCATCATCACAACTGCAATGACAATCCAAAGGACAATATTTTTCACCATATCGTTCAAGGTTTTTTACCCCTTTTTTATTGTTAAAATCTGTTTTAAAAGGTTACTACATTCACTTTTAAAATTAAAGCAATTACAGCAATCGCCCAAGACATTACGCCTGTGGTTTAAATCCTGTTGCAACTATATAGACTTCTCGTGAACGTCCACGAGAAGCTTCTGGTTTGCGGACTTTTACTTTGTTAAATAAAGCACGAATTTCACGCAAATATTCATCAAAACCTTCGCCTTGGAATACTTTAACCACAAAAGAACCGCCCGTTGCAAGTACATCTTTCGCCATATCTAAAGCTAATTCGACCAAATACATCGCACGAGGAATATCAACGGCAGGCATACCACTAAAGTTTGGCGCCATATCCGACATCACCACGTCAACTTTTCCATCGCCAACACGCTCTAATAAGGCATTAAGGACGTTTTCATCACGAAAATCCCCTTGTAGAAAATCAACCCCCACAATAGGATCCATTTCTAAAATATCACAAGCGACAATACGCCCTTTCCCACCAATTTGGCTTGCCACATATTGTGACCAACCCCCTGGTGCCGCGCCTAAATCCACCACGGTCATACCTGGTTTAAAAAGGCGATCTGATTGTTGCATTTCATCCAATTTAAAATAAGCACGTGAACGTAATTTTTGCTTATGTGCTTTTTGTACAAACGGATCTTTAAAGTGTTCATTTAACCAACGCGATGAACTCGCTGAACGTTTCTTTCCCATAATTTCTCATTTTTTATAGCGATTTGCCCAATATAAGGGTAAAATCGCACTCTTCAATAAGAAGTTTAAAATTTCTTAATTCCACCTAGTTAAATTTTTAGGATAACAACACATGACATTATCAACCAAACAAAAACAATTTTTAAAAGGCTTAGCACACCACTTAAGCCCCGTCGTTATGCTTGGCGGTAACGGCTTAACCGAAGGGGTGTTAGCTGAAATCGATAACGCCTTAAATCATCACGAATTAATTAAAGTTAAAATTGCTGGTGCGGATCGCGAAACCAAACAATTAATCGTTGATGCGATTGTTCGTGAAACGCAATCTGAAGCAGTGCAAAAAATTGGCCACGTTTTAGTGCTTTTCCGTCCAAGTGAAGAGAAAAAAATTCAACTTCCTCGTTAATTTATTTGTTAAGAAAAAGGACGTTAATCGTCCTTTTTTTGTTTTTTTATTTATATTCTACTTCAATAATTTCAAACTCAATTTTACCGCCTGGCGTTTGAATACTTACCGTATCATCCACTTCTTTACCAATTAAGCCACGCGCAATTGGTGAATTAACCGAAATTAAACCGGATTTAATGTCAGCTTCATCATCGCCAACAATTTGGTAAGCGACTTCTTCATCAGTATTCACATTCACTAAAACAACGCTAGAACCAAAAATTACTTTGCCGTTATTTGGTAATTTCGTGACATCAATAATTTGGCAATTCGCTAATTTACCTTCAATTTCTTGAATACGACCTTCGCAGAAACCTTGTTGTTCACGCGCTGCGTGATATTCTGCATTTTCTTTTAAATCGCCATGCTCACGGGCTTCCGCAATGGCTTTAATAATCTCAGGACGACGGGTATTTTTCAGAAAATCTAATTCCTGTTTTAATTGTTCAGCACCGCGAATTGTCATCGGAATTTGTTGCATTTTTCTTTCCTTTTAAAATTTGCACAAAAAAATACCACGGTAATGCACTTTTTTAGCATTACCGTCGTTCTCATTTAATGGGTTACCCCGAAAATTTTGTGCAACTATTATCTAGGGGTTAATGAAAAATAGCAACTAGAATTATTATTTTTTCTCGCCTTGAAGCAAGGCTAATAAGCATTGGGCAAAGGCTGTTGGATTTTCTTGATGGCTATTATGTCCCGCCTTTGGTACGCAAATATAAGGCAACTTTGTGTGTATTGCGATTTGTTTAAATTTCTTATCCCGTTCACCAAAAAAATAGTAACAACCTATTTTTCGGCGCAAGTGCGATAATTTTTCTTGCCATTTAGGGGCGAAATAATTTTCTTGCTTAGCCAATGACGTGGCGCAGAGCATTTTCGCTATTTGTTTTCCTTGATTGTGCGCTCGGCGTAAAATTAACGCCTCTCTTTCTTTTGGGCTTAAATGAGCAAACACGCCTTGCTGATACCAATGATTTAAGACGTTTTTCATCGGCATTTGAGCAAACTTTTCTGCCCATTTTACGTCATGTTGCCAACGACTTTGTTGTTCTGCTAATGTTGCCAAACCAAAATTCGCGCCTTCCAATACCACTC
>JAHHQY010000016.1 GCA_020026115.1 Actinobacillus sp.
AACCCTCGCCGGTTTTCAAGACCGGTGCCTTCAACCACTCGACCATTCCTCCGTGCTGTAAAGCGAGGTGAATAATAATGGCTTTCGCTATTTTCGTCAAGGCATAATTTAAAAAACTTTTTCAACCTTCTATTTTTTAATCACTTTTGACGTTCGCACCGAAAATTTGCCTTTTATTTAACCTCGCTGAGCATTTTTCATAATACGTTGTTTTGCAACTTGCCATTCACGATCTTTAATTGTGTCACGTTTATCGTGAAGTTTTTTCCCTTTCGCTACCCCAATTTTAATTTTTGCCCACGCCCCTTTCCAATATAAAGATAATGCCACAATGGTAAAACCGTCGCGATTTGCTTTTCCAATAAGACTATCTAATTCTCGTTTATTTAATAATAATTTTCTCGTACGCGTTGGATCACAAACCACATGGGTTGAGGCCACACTTAAAGGTTGGATTGTTGCGCCAAATAAATAGGCTTCACCATGTTTAAAAATAATGTAGCTATCGGAAATATTCGCTTTCCCCGCACGCATCGCTTTAACTTCCCAACCTTGTAACTCTAAGCCTGCTTCAATTTCATCTTCAATAAAATAATCGTGACGTGCGCGTTTATTCAAGGCAATGGTATTGGCGCCAACTTTTGTTTTTTTCTTTGCCATAATAAAATCTCTTACTTTCTTTAAAAAAATTGGCAAACATTTTACTCAACTTCGCCATAAATAACAACGCAACCGACTATAAAGGTAATTCTGTTGTATCTTTTATTGTTTTTACAATGATATTTGATTTAATTTTTTCAATTCCAATTTCTTTGTTTAGGTAATTTTTTTGAATTTGATGAAATTCATGTAAATTTTGAACGTGCATTTTCAAGATGAAATCCCAGTCACCAGAAAGTAAATGACATGCGCTTACTTGCGGTAATAACTTCATTTCAAAAATAAAACGCTCGCGCATTTTATAATCTTGCTCTAAAAAAGAACCAAACACATAAATCATCAATGGATAATGTAATTTTTCAGCGTTACATATGGCTGCATAACGCTCAATAATGCCATTTTCTTCTAAAATACTCACTCGACGTAAACAAGCACTACAACTTAAACCTATTTGTTGAGCTAATTCATTATTTGCTAAGCGCGCATTTTGTTGAAGTGCGCGCAAAATTCGTCGATCAATATTATCTAATTGGTTGTTCTTCATTTTTTCTTTCCTTTTATAACAAAAAAAAACGGCGTCCAATTTTCACTGAACACCGTTCTTTTATTTATGAATACATATGCACTTGAATTAACAGTAAGATAGTCGCTACTGTTAAGAGTACACCAATCATTGGTAGAACAAATCTTACCCATTTATTAAACGGAATGTAAAGCATTTGTAAGGTTACCAAAACTAACCCTGTTGGTGCAAGGAAGAGCATAGCATATTGTCCCCAGTTATAAGCGGAAACCACAATGTCACGTGGAATACCCACTGTATCTGCAAGTGGCGCCATAATTGGCATAGAAAGTACGGCCAAACCAGAAGATGACGGTACAAATAAGCCAAGAATAATGAACACGAATAACTGTCCAATAATGAATACGCTCGCTGGCATATGCGCTACCATATCAGAAAGGGTCGCTAAGATCGTATCAGATACCATACCTTGTTCTAGTACGATATTTACCCCACGAGCCAAACCGATAATTAAAGATACGCCAACTAAGCTTGATGCCCCTTCAGTAAATGAAGATACAATTTCTTCTTCCGTTAATTTTGAAATGAACATTATGATAATGGTGATGGTCAAGAATGATGCCGCCATTGTTGGGAACCACCAACCGCCAACCATAACGCCCCAAATCATAATTGGGAAAGCAATACAGAATAGCGCTAAGATAATTTTTCTACGTAAACTAAACGGTGGAATGTCACCATGATTCGTTTCTTGATAGGTTTCTAAGAATTTATGACGATCTTCCCAAACTAATGAACTTTCTGGGTTCGCTTTGATTTTTTTCGCATAGAAATAGAGGTATGTAATTACCGCTGCACTACCAATAACTAAACCAATAGCGCGGAAAACAATCCCTTCGGTAAACGGAATACCTGCAGCATTCGATGCAATAACAACAGAGAATGGGTTAATTGTGGAGAAAGCTGTCCCCATAGAGGAGGCTAAGAAAATTGCCCCAACGGTGATAATCGCATCATAGCCTAAAGCAATGAAAACAGGTGCTAAAATTGGGTAAAATGCTACGGCCTCTTCTTCGATACCGCACATAGTTCCCCCGATGGCCATAAGTACGCAGACAATAAACACAATGGAAAATTCTCGCCCTTTCGTACGTTGTGCCAAAGCGGAAAGCCCTGCGGCAAAAGCGCCTGTTTTATTGATAACACCAATCATACCACCAAGTACGAAAATAAAGACCATAATATCCGCAGCTTCAATGGTACCGTAAACCATACTTTCCGTAATATCTAATATGCCTTTTGGATTTTGTTCCACACGACGATAAGAGCCTGGAATGGCAATAGGTTTACGAATTTTTCCACTGGTAAAACTCGTTACATCGATATTAACATTTAAATCTTTTAAGCTTTCTTGAGTAGCAGGAAGTGTTTGATCTGGTTGTTTATAGGAATGAATAACAAAGGTATTATCACCTTGATTATAGGTAAGTTTTGCGTATGACCCGGCTGGAATAATCCAAGTGAGCCCTACCGCAATAATCATAATCACAAATAAAATTGTGAATGCGGTAGGAAATTTAAATTTTCTTTTACTCATAGATACCTCTTTAGAGATGCGGCACCTCGCAAACGAAACGTGCCGCCTAATTTAATGAATAAAACTTAGTAGTAACGAATACCATCGGCTTTCGCACTAATTCTTGTACCTGCCGTACCTTTCACAATATCTAAAATATCAGATAATGATCCAATCACAGCATCATGCCCTGTCGCTTTTACAAAGTTAATTGCAGCTTGTACTTTCGGTCCCATAGAACCTGAAGCAAAACTTAAAGCGCCCATCGCTTCTGGTGAAGCTTCGGCAATCGCTTTTTGTTCTGGTGTTCCCCAATTAAGGAAAACAGCTGAAACATCTGTTGCAATAACGAACAGATCGGCATTAATGTTATCGGCTAATAATGCTGAACAAAGATCTTTATCAATAACCGCTTCAACACCGCGTAAATTACCTTGTTCGTCATAATAAGTTGGAATACCGCCACCGCCTGCGCAGATAACGATGGTGCCTTGTTCCAATAACCATTTAATCGGACGGATTTCAAAAATGCGTTTTGGTAATGGACTTGGCACTACGCGCCGATATTTATCCCCATCTTGAGCAATGGACCAATTTTTTTCTTTTGCTAAACTTTGAGCCTCTTCTTGTGTATAAACAGGACCGATAGGTTTGGTTGGATGTTGGAAAGCAGGATCGTTTTTATCTACTTCCACTTGGGTTAATAATGTGGCAAATGGCACATCGAAAGGTACAAGGTTACCTAATTCTTGTTGAATCATATAACCTATCATCCCAACGGATTCCGCCCCTAAAACATCTAATGGATAAGGCGCAACATCTTTATAAGCAGCACCTTGTAAGGCTAATAAACCAACTTGTGGACCATTGCCATGAGAAATAACTAATTCATTATTCGGATAAACTTTCGCAATTTGTTCGCAGGCAATTTTAATATTTTGCCGTTGTTTATCTGCGGTTAAAGGCTCTCCGCGACGTAAAAGGGCGTTTCCGCCCAAAGCTATAACTATTCTCATAAGCAACTCCTTAAGCTAAACTTGCTACCATAACGGCTTTAATTGTATGCATACGGTTTTCTGCTTGTTCGAAAGCAATATTCATCGGTGATTCAAACACATCTTCTGTGACTTCAATACCGTTTGCTAATTCTGGATATTGTTCCGCAATTTTTTTACCTACTTTTGTTTCACTATTGTGGAAGGCTGGTAAGCAGTGCATAAATTTCACTTTTGGATTGCCTGAACGTTGCATCAATTCAGGAGTAACTTGGTAAGGAAGTAAAATTTTAATGCGTTCGCCCCAGCTTTCTAATGGTTCACCCATAGAAACCCAAACGTCAGTATGAACGAAGTCAACATCTTTCATCGCAGTATCAATATCATCTGTTACTGTAATGCGTGCGCCACTTTCTTTTGCGAATTTTTCGCACATTTCAACTAATTCAGCTTCTGGTAATAAGGCTTTTGGTCCACAAATACGTACATCCATACCTAATTTCGCGCCGATAAGTAATAAGGAGTTACCCATATTATTGCGCGCATCACCGATATAGACATATTTGATTTGGCTTAACGGTTTATCGCTATTTTCAATCATGGTTAGCACATCCGCTAACATTTGTGTTGGGTGGAATTCATCTGTTAAGCCGTTAAATACGGGAACGCCAGCATATTTTGCTAATTCGTTCACAACCGTTTGTTTAAAACCACGATACTCAATAGCATCATACATTCGACCCAATACGCGCGCGGTATCTTTCATACTTTCTTTATGTCCGATTTGAGATGAACTTGGGTCAATAAAGGTTACTTGTGCGCCTTGGTCATATGCAGCAACTTCAAAGGCACAACGTGTACGAGTGGAGGTTTTTTCAAAAATTAAAGCGATGTTTTTTCCTTTTAATTTTGGTTGTTCTGTACCTGCGTATTTTGCGCGTTTTAAATCTCTCGCTAAATCGAGTAAATATTTAATTTCGCGTTCACTATGATTTACTAAACTTAATAAGTGTCTGTTTTTTAAGTTAAAAGCCATAATAATGCTCCTTATACATAATGAAAAAAATGCTACTGTTTTCACAGCAACGTAGTTAAAAACCGATTATAATTATCAACACTTTTTATAAAATTTGTACGCAAAGTTACTACCTAATTATGGTTAGTTTTCGCATAATTTTCTAAAAATGATGTCTTTTTTTTAAATTTTTTTCACAATCTTAAAAAAGCCAAAATTACGGCGCGAGAGGGGACGTTATGATGTTACAGGTAAAAAAATAATGTGATTTTCATCACATTATTAAATATCAACCACCTGCTAGTTTTACTTGATAATTCTTTTTCTCTAAAAAAGCTTTTAATATTTCACGTTGATCCGTTTGAATTTCAATGACTCCGTTTTTTACAGTGCCTCCGCAACCACAACGTTTTTTTAATTCTTTTGCTAAGTTTTTCAATTCCTTATCTTCTAAATCTAAGCCTGTTATTAAACTCACACCACTGCCTTTGCGCCCTGCTGTTTGGCGAGCAATACGCACAATTCCATCACCTTTAACTTGGCTTACGGGTGCTTTTTCTGGCTTAATACGTCCACATTCTGTGGAATAAACTAATGTACTCATAACTATGTCCTTATTTTTACTTTTCTTTTTTACAATGTAGGGCGCGTTAAGGCACAAACTGGTTTAATGCTTTCCCATTGTTGACAAGAGGGGCAACACCAGCTCAATTTATGCGTTTCATAGCCACATTGCGTACAACGATAAGCACATTCGCGCTTAATATATTCTTCCACCATATTTTGCAACAACAATAAACTATGTTGACTTTTTTCTTCTTGAGTTTGCCCCATTTGATATTGAATAAAACGCTGAAATAAAACAGGGCTTGGATTCATTTTTAATTGCTGATAAAGCTTAACTTGCGCAGCTTGTGCGCCTTCTTGCTTCTCAATTAAATCAACTAAAGCCAACTCTATGGCGCTGTTTTGTTGAATTTGTTGCGCACGAATAAGAAATAATTCAAAATTTTCCTGTTGTTGCAATTCTTGATACAAATATTCAAGAGGCGAAATCACTTCACTTATGTAGGCGGGATTTTGAGTTAAAACATCCTGTAAATATTGAATCGCTTGAACATAATCCAAATTCACCATCGCAATTTCGCCTAACAACATCGAGGCTCGCGCACAATTTGGCGCGACCTTTAAAGCTTGTTGTAGTAATTTAATGCTTTGCTCGTTATCTTTTTCTAAATGTTGTAAAGCCAGTTCGCAATAATAATGTGCTAAGGAAATATTTTCTGTTTGTGGATGCAAAATCGCGAGCTTTTCAGCAACGTTAATCGCTTTTTGCCAATCCTTGGTTTTTTGATAAATAAAAGCGAGTTGTTGTAAAGCATTTTCTGCGAATTCAGGCTCATCGACCAATAAAATATACAAATTTTCGGCGCGATCATAAAAACCAACGCTAATAAAATCTTTAGCTAGCTGTTGTTTTGTAAGCAATTTTTGCTCAAAACTATAATTTTCACTACGATCAAGCCGTTGATGAATACGAATCGCTTTATCTACTTCTCCTCGCGAACGAAAAAGATTTCCAAGGGTTAATTCTGCTTCAAAAAGAGATTGATTATCTAAATCTTCATCTTTCTCTTGTTGTTGCAAAATATTCAAAAAGAGATCAACCGCTTTATTATGTTGATTAGATAAAAGAAAATTCACTCCCGTCATATAATCACGAGAGAATTTATTATTGACATCTTCCTGCTGTTTTTTAACACTACGATACCCCATAAACCAACCATAAGCAGCAGCAACAGGTAAAAGCAGAAAGAGAAGTTCAAGCATTTTATGATGCCTTTGGTTCTTGCGCTGTGCGATTAATTAAGGCCGTTTGACGTTTTAATTGTCGTTGTACTGCAAGATGTTTAATTTTTAATTTCACATAGAAAAATGCACTAATAAGCCAGCCTAATACCAAACCTGCACCAAAAAGAATTGCAACCAGTGTAGAAAGTTGAACAGAACTTTGTGCAATCACATAATTAACGTGAATAAGTTGATCATTATTTGCTCCAACTGTCACACCAACTAAAAGCAACGCTAATAAAATAATCAATGCGAGAATATATTTAAACATTCTTTTTCTCCTTAATTGAAATAAAGTTTCGGTATTATGCCAAAATAACGCAAAAAAAACGACACTTAATGTGTCGTAATTTAAAGTTAGTGAGATTATAAACCCATGTTTACGCGTTCTCTTAATTCCTTACCCACTTTAAAGTGTGGTACAGATTTCGCTGTTAATTGTACAGTTTCCCCTGTTCTTGGATTACGTCCCGCACGAGGCTGATGAAAATGTAAGGAAAAACTACCAAAACCACGCACTTCAATACGCTCGCCTTGTTCCAAACTTGCAGACATTTGTTCAAGAATCAGTTTCACGGCTAAATCGATATCTTTATAAGTTATCTTAGGATTTTTAGCTACTAATTTTTCGACAAGTTCTGATTTCGTCATAATATCCTCCTAACTTCTTAAGGCTAAGTTAGCTTGGCTCATCACCAAGCTAACCATTAGAATCAAGCTTCTAAGATTATTCACCTTTAGCTGCTTTGAACGCTTCTGCCATTGCATTTGGAATAGAAACATCTTCTTGTTTGTTCACGCTTGCTAACGCTACTTGTTCGTCAGCTTGGTCTTTAGCGCGTACAGATAAGTGAACGATGCGAGCTTTACGATCTAAACCAGTAAATTTCGCTTCAACTTCTTCACCTGCTGCAACTTCAGATGTTAAATCAGCTGCGCGAATATAACCTTCAACGCCGCCTGCTAATTCTACTTTAGCACCTTTTGCATCAGCTTCAACAACGGTTGCGTTAACGATTGCACCTTTTTTGTGCGCCGCTACGAAGTTGTTGAATGGGTCTTCTTCAAGTTGTTTGATACCTAAAGAAATACGTTCTTTTGCAGAATCAACTTGTAATACGATTGCTTCTACTTCGTCGCCTTTTTTGTATTGACGTACAGCTTCTTCACCTGGCATGTTCCAAGAAATGTCAGATAAATGAACTAAACCATCGATACCGCCTTCAAGACCGATGAAGATACCGAAATCTGTAATAGATTTGATTTTACCAGAAACTTTTTCACCTTTATTGTGAGTTTCAGCGAATTTTAACCATGGGTTAGGTTTGCATTGTTTTAAACCTAAAGAGATACGACGACGTTCTTCATCGATATCTAATACCATAACTTCAACTTCATCGCCTAAAGAAACAACTTTAGATGGGTGAATGTTTTTGTTTGTCCAATCCATTTCAGAAACGTGAACTAAACCTTCAACGCCTTCTAAAATTTCAACGAAACAGCCGTAATCTGTTAAGTTAGTTACTTTACCAGTTAATTTGCTGTTTACTGGGTGATTTTCAGCGATAGCAACCCATGGGTCTTGACCTAATTGTTTTAAGCCTAAAGAAACACGGCTACGATCTTTATCGAATTTTAATACTTTAACATCGATTTCATCACCAACGTTTACGATTTCACTTGGGTGTTTAACACGTTTCCAAGCCATATCAGTGATATGTAATAAACCGTCAACGCCACCTAAATCAACGAATGCACCGTAGTCAGTTAAGTTTTTAACAACACCTTTAACTTCTGCGCCTTCTTCTAGGTTTTCTAAAATTTGTTCGCGTTCTTGGCTGTTTTCAGATTCGATTACAGCGCGACGAGAAACAACTACGTTGTTACGTTTTTGATCAAGTTTGATCACTTTGAATTCTAATTCTTTACCTTCTAAGTGAGCAGTGTCGCGTAATGGACGAGTGTCAACTAAAGAACCTGGTAAGAATGCACGAACACCGTTTAACTCAACTGTGAAACCACCTTTAACTTTACCGTTAATTAAACCAACAACGGTAGCTTGGTCTTCGTAAGCTTTTTCTAATTCAATCCAAGATTCGTGACGTACTGCTTTTTCACGAGAAAGTTTAGTTTCGCCGTTACCATCTTCGAAAGCTTCTAAAGCTACTTTAACGGTGTCGCCGACTTTAACTTCTAATTCGCCTTGGGCATTTTTAAATTCTTCTTCAGAAATACGAGCTTCTGATTTAAGACCTGCATCAACATAAACGTTACCTTTTTCGATAGCAACTACTGTTGCTTCGATGATATCGCCTAAGTTAGGTTGTTGAGTTTGTAATGATTCTTCAAAAAGTTGAGCAAAAGATTCAGTCATAATTAATCTTCTATATATAAAAAATAACGTCCACTTCAAATCCATGAAAAGTGGGGTTGAAAATAAAAGTTTATTTGTCCTTAAATAAACTCACGGTTGTTTGTTACCGAGTTACTTGCCTTGCTGTTGAATATAATCCAATGCTTTTGCAATGACCGCCTCAATACTTAAAGATGTGCTGTCTAATAATAGTGCATCATCTGCAGGTTTTAACGGTGCTGTTGCGCGATTTCTATCACGATAATCACGCTCTTCGATCTCGGCTAAAATCTGGGCAAAGTTACCACTAATTCCTTTACTTTGCAACTGTTTTAAACGTCTTTTTGCACGCTCTTCTGCACTTGCATCTAAAAAAAGTTTCACTTGCGCCTGTGGAAAAACGACGGTTCCCATATCTCGACCATCGGCAATTAAGCCGGTTCCTTTAGCAAAATCACGCTGTAACTGTAATAACGCTTCACGCACTAAAGGGAAAGGAGCTACTTTTGAGGCCGTTTGGGCGACTTCTTGAGTTCGAATCTGTTTGCTTACATTTTCGCCACCTAATAACACCTTCACTTCGCCATCTTGGGGAAGAAAGCGTAAATCTAATTTCTCAGCTAATTTTGCTAATGCGTTTTCATCGTCTAAAGCGACATGATTTTTTAAAGCGGCTAAAGCACAAACGCGGTAAATGGCCCCGCTATCTAATAATTGATAACCTAATTTTTCAGCTAAAGCATAACTTAATGTGCCTTTGCCTGCGCCACTCGGCCCATCTACGGTAATAATTGTGGTCATGATAACTCCTTTAAATGTTGCGCAACTTGTAATGCACATTCATCTAACATGGCATAACGTTTGCGATACATCGATCGTTTTTTACTTTGAATTTCTTCTAAGGGTTTGCGTTCAAGAGAGAGCGGAATTTGCCAATAGCCCTCTTGCTCTAATGTTCCTGCATTTTCTTGCCAAAATTCATCGTAATTAAATAATAATTTTGAATGATCGTTAAAACGATACTTCGCTTGATTTTTATGCGCAATGCCCAATAAGTCTAACTGTAACGTTTCACTGAATAATTTAAAGCCATTAACTAACATAAACATAGGGCGAATGCCGTGTAAGGCTTTCGTTGCGGTTTTCATTAATTGCTGTGCATTGTCCGCATTCGTACCTTGAATACTCGCAATTAAACATTTTTTCGGCGCGAGAAAAGTAAATGACGCATCATATAAACGCGTTTGCTCGCTATTTACAATATTTAGGGAAAAGAAACCTTCAAATGGGTCAATTTCATTAATATTTAAATAAAGTTGCCATTCTGGCGTTAAATTCGCTAACAAAATATGTTTTTCTTGCACTAATTTTTCGCAAAGCTTCGCACCGAAAATTTGTTCTGCTAAGGCGAAATTTTCACAAATTTTCTCTAAGCGTTGAGCGGGAGAAAATCTTGTATCGCAATATTTGCGCAATAACGCATCACAACGATAGGCATCTTCTTGAAATAACGGTTGCCAAACTGGGTGCTGATTTAAAAACGCACAAAATTGTGTGATTTCTTGCCCCATTTGCCAAGAATACCAATGAAAACGTAACCAAGAACGAAAACGCTTCAAGGGACGTCTTTCTTTGCGTTGAAACTCCGCAAAAGTGGGAAATGAATAAATAGAATGGTTTGTCATAAATTTTCTTAAGCTTAAAAATCGCAAAATTATAGCAAAAAAACGAAAACTTAGTAAAAATTTTTCTTTTAGCACCTTTTTAAGGTTGCATAGCTTTTCAGATGATGTTGCACTTCTCCCCTTTTCTTTTCAGCAAAAAAATAAGCGTCAATTTTTACTTTTTGACGCTTATTTCCTCATTTTATTTCACTTCTTTGGCTTTTTTCCCTATTGCGTTTATTTCCACAAAGCGATTTTGCTGTAAAAATTTTTGCATTCGCGCCGAAAAATCCGCCAAGGTTAAGGTTTCTAAGGCTTTCGCGACTTTTTGACGATGAGATTTTGTTTCCCCCGTTAGTAAAATATTTTGCCAATAGCGCTCTGCACTTTGCGCTAAATTTTGCGGTTTTTGCAATAACTCTGTTTGCAAAATTGCTTTTTGCGCAATAAATTTTTCTTGGCTTAATAAGGCTAATTGTTGCGCAAAATCTTGCTTAAAGGTGAGAATTCGCGATTTTAATTCCTGCGCTGAAACCTTTGGCGATTCCACCACAAAAACCATGCCCGCTTGCTGATAAACCGGTTTTGCACCAGCAAAAACAATATAACCTAGCTGTTGTTCTGTGCGTAAGCTATTGAAAAATTCCGCTTTTAACATTTGTGCTAAAAGCGCAACTTCCGCTTGTGCCGTTGGGCCTTGTTCCCAAGGTAAATAAAAACTGATTGCGTTATCGGCGTGATCGACCTCAATATTTTGCGTTTCTCTTTGAGAAATTTTCGGCGCGAGAGGCATTTCCCACGAAGTCTTAAAATTCGTGGTTGCTAAATTTTTCGCTAAAATCTGCGCAAAATCTTCGGCTTGCGCCCAATGATTATTACCGTAAACCAACATTTTCACAGCCATTTTTTGCATTAATTTATGCACAATCGGCAAAATATTTTCTGCATTAAGCGTATCTAATGCTTCGCTTTTTTGCTTAGGTAACAAACTTTGAGCATATAACTTCACATTTAAATAGGTTAATGTTTGTTTAAAAGGCATAAAAGTAGCAAAATTTTGTAATTCTTGCTGATAATCCTGTTTCACACGCTGGAACAGCGCAGGATCTACTTGAAAGTTTTGCCAATGTTGCAACATTGTTTGTAGTAGCTCTGGCATTTTTTGCGAATAACCTTGCAATGACAACTGCCACATTGATGGACTTGCACTTAAACTGCCATATAATCCTGCCAAACTTGCATCATAACGTTGCGTATTCAAACTTTCGTTAAAAAGACGGGCGAATAAAGTCATAGCCACTTTTTCTTGCGCGCTTAATTCGCCTTTGGGTTGCAAGGCGATTTCGACGACACTTCGTGGCACATTAAATTGCGTATTATGTTGAAAATAAAGCATTATTCCATTCGGTAATCGCATTTCTTTCGCTTGCTCTGAGGCTTTTTGTAGGCGGTAATCATCCGCGATAAAAGCATTTTCCTTTGGTAAATGCATTTTTTCGAGCCAAGACTTATTTTCGGCGCGAAGTTGAATGTTGGCTAAATTTAATGGGCTTATTTTATAAGGCACATGAAAATACGGCGTGCGTTGCGCGCTTTCAATTTGGGGCGCTGAAACTTGTACAACGGCATTTTTGCCTTGCATAAAACTTAAGGCCTGCTGAATTTTTTCAGCATCATAGCCTTGGTAAAGCGCGCCTAAAGCTAAGACATCTTGCGCTGGATATTGATTTAAATTCATAGCAAGATGCGATACTTCATCGATTGGTGCGATTTTTTCACGAAATTGAAATTCACGTTGCATTAAGGTGGCTAAGGCTTGATAACGTTTTTCCCCTTGCGTTTCTTGGCGAAGCAAATCCAAATAGGCAAAAATCATTGCCAAAACTTGTTCTTGCTCCGCATAACCTTGCGGGGTTAATTTCACACCAATCGAAAAATTAACTTCATCGCCCATTTTTTGTCCGATACCGGCGAATAACTCGCTGATTAACCCTTGTTTTTTCAAGGTTTGCGCTAAACTTCCTTCACCTTCATAGCCTAAAATATAAGCAAGATAACTCCACACTTTGTGATATTGATCCGTTAAGGTATAAGGCAAAGCAAAATTTAACGTTAAGCTTTGTGTGGGTTGCAAGGTCTTATTTTCTAATAAAATTGGTAAGTTGACCCCAGCAAATAATTTCGTTTGCTTTGTAGGTTTTGTCACTTTTTCTCTTTTCGGCACAAATGAAAAGGCCTCTTCGCCCCATTGCATTAAAGTTTGCGTATTTTCACGGCCAATAATGACGGCGCTCATTCGATCTGCTGAATAATATTTTTGATAAAAATCCAATAAGGCTGGGCGCACATTTTCCGCAGGCAAGGTTTCTAAACTCCCTACGTTAAAACGAGAAAAAGGATGGGCTGGATTTAACGCTTGCTTATACACTTCATTATTTCGCCAAAAATGTGCTTGTAATTTAGAGCGATATTCGGAATTCACCGCCTCGCGCTCTCTTGCTACATAATCTTCCTGCATTAAAGGGGCTACAAAAAAACGAGCAAAACGCGCTAATCCGCCTTGCAAATATTGCGGGTCAATATTGAAGTAATAATTGGTATTTTCGAATGCGGTAAAGGCATTATTACTGCCTCCATGCTGAGTGATATATTGTGAAAATTCATCGGGCGTTGGATAGCGATCTGTGCCTAAAAACAACATATGTTCTAAAAAGTGAGCTAAACCTAAAAAGTTGTTAGGGTCGGCTGAGCTTCCTACGGCGACATCTACGGCAACCGCCGCTCTTGGGGCTTCTTTGTCTGAAATAACTAATAATTTCAAGCCATTTTTCAACGTTTTATAAGCAAACTCTCGCGTATCATTGACGCTTTTAATGATTTGGCCACTTTGAGTAAATACGGCTTCTTTTTCACTAACATCTTGCGCCCAACTTGGCATTATCCACATTAACATACTACACATTAGCCAACCTTTAACTGGCATATTTCACTCCTTTTGCGAAAAAATAAGAGCTAAAGGATAATCAATCTCTGACTTTTCTTCAATCATTGCCCTACAAAATGCGCCGATTTTCACATAGAATGTCTTCTTGCTCGCGCCGAATTTTAGGCGTTAACTTAACTTAGGACACATTATGCTAAATGTTGAATTAGAAAAAATCTTAAATGAAAAACTCGCTATTCATAGGCTGTCTGACTATGCGCCTAATGGCTTACAAATAGCAGGTAAGAAAGAAGTTCATAAAATTATTACCGGTGTTAGCGCCTGCCAAGCCTTAATTGATTATGCCGTTGAACAAAAAGCCGATGCGATTTTAGTTCATCATGGCTATTTTTGGAAAGGCGAAGACCCGCGCTTAATTGGTATGAAAGGCAAACGCATTAAAACGTTAATGCAACATGATGTGAATTTATACGCTTACCATTTACCTTTAGATATTCACAGTGAATTAGGTAACAATGCCTTATTAGCTCAAGCGCTTGGCTTACAGAATTTGCAAGGTATGGAAGATTCGCCTTTGAGTATTCCTATGTGGGGGGAATTAGAACAGCCTATTTCTGGGCAAGATTTATGCGTAAAATTGGAACAATTACTTGCGCGTACGCCTTTGGTGAGCCATGAAAATGCGCCTGCTTTCATTAAACGTATTGGTCTTTGTACCGGTGGCGGACAAGATTATATTGATTTAGCGGCAAAACTCAATTTAGATGCTTTTATTACCGGTGAAGTGTCAGAACGCACCATTCACAGCGCGCGCGAACAAGGTTTGCATTTTTTCAGCTGTGGTCATCACGCTACGGAACGCTTTGGTATTCGTGCTTTAGGCGAATGGTTGCGAGAAAATTATGCTTTAACGGTAGAATTTAAAGATATTCCAAACCCTGCTTAAAATAAAAAATCGCTTAAACAGAAGTTGATTTTCTTGCTTTAAGCGATTTTTTCGTTTTAAAGTTATTTCAGTTTTTGCTTATTTAATGACGTCCAAACCGCCCATGTAAGCACGTAAAGCTTCAGGTACTGTAATAGAACCGTCTGCATTTTGGTAGTTTTCTAAAATTGCGACTAAACAGCGACCCACCGCTAAGCCTGAACCATTTAAGGTATGAACTAAACGTGGTTTTTTCTCGCCTTTCACACGATAACGCGCTTGCATACGACGTGCTTGGAAGTCCCACATATTTGAGCAAGAAGAAATTTCACGATAAGTATTTTGAGCTGGAACCCAAACTTCTAAATCGTAAGTTTTACATGCGCCAAAGCCCATATCGTTCGTGCAAAGTAAAATTTTACGATAAGGTAAACCTAAAAGTTGTAAGACTTTTTCAGCATGGCTGGTTAATTCTTCTAAAGCGTCCATTGATTTTTCAGGCTCAACGATTTGTACTAATTCTACTTTATCGAATTGATGCATACGAATTAATCCGCGTGTATCGCGTCCGTAAGAACCTGCTTCAGAACGGAAACATGGCGTATGCGCAGTCATTTTTCTTGGTAAATCCGCTTGTTCTAAAATTTCCCCACGCACTAAGTTCGTCACTGGTACTTCTGCAGTTGGAATTAACGCATAAGGTTGTTCCCCTTCTAATGGCGCAGTATGGAATAAATCTTCACCGAATTTCGGTAATTGACCTGTTCCGTAAAGGGTTTCATGGTTAACTAAATAAGGAACATAAGTTTCTGTATAGCCGTGTTGTTCTGTGTGTAAATCCAACATAAATTGCGTTAAAGCACGATGTAATCTTGCAATTTGTGATTTCATAACCACAAAACGTGCGCCAGCTAATTTAGCCCCAGCAGAAAAATCTAACCCTGCAAGTTCTTCCCCTAAGGTTACGTGGTCTTTAATTTCAAAATCAAACTCACGCGGTTTACCCCAACGTGAAATTTCTAAGTTGTCGTTTTCGTCTTGACCTAAAGGAACTTCTTCGGCTGGAATATTTGGAATGCTTAAAGCAATTTGTGTTAAGTCTTTTTGTACGGCATCTAATTGCGCTTTAGCTTGTGCTAATTTTTCGCCTAAATCGTCCACTTCTGCTAATAATGGTGCAATATCTTCACCACGAGCTTTCGCTTGACCGATCGCTTTTGAACGAGTGTTACGCATTGCTTGCAAGTTTTCTGTTTCTACTTGTAAGGTTTTTCGCTGAGCTTCAAGTTCGTTAATCTTGTCGAAATCTAAATCAAAATTACGTTTGGTTTTTAAAAGCGCAACGGTTTGAGCTAAATCGTTACGCAGAAGATTAGGATCTATCATATTGTTTCCTTATTTTTATGAGATAAATGGGGATTATTTTAGTCATATTTCTTGTTTTTTAAAAGGGGCAAGAGGGGAAAAATCATTTCCTTTCAAGGAAAACTTTACTCGCACCGAATTTTTTCCCTAAAAAAAGACCGCATATGCGGTCTTTTAAATTATCAGGTTTTTTTATTGCTAAAATTAGCTTACTTTACTGGCTAACCATTTAATAAATCGTGCAATTGCAGCATTGATACGTTTAAAGTAAATGCCATAGCCAATTAAAGCGAACAAGCCAAGAACGCCCATGATAATACCCAATGCTTTAAACCATGCCACAATAATATTGTTTTCACTTAACAACATTTTATGTGCATCGCCGTCCGCAAAACTTAAGCTTAAGACTTTCGCTACTTGGCCTAAAATGGTCATCGCTTTTGAGCCATCAGGCATATTTGGCATACCTTGGTGACACGCGATACAGGTTTCATCACGATCTAATTTTCCGCGTTGCGCAGCCGTTAACGGTGAAGATTGCGCCCAATGGCTATCTACAGTTTGTAACTGTTTGCCGTCTTTATCTAAAATTTGATCGAAACCATGATCTAAACCTGGAATAACTTGAATTTGCGGTGTGCTATGTTTACTTAATAGCGTACCATCTGGCGCTACCGGGTCTAAATATTTCGCTTCACTTGGTTTGCCACCATGTTTGCCTTTCGCATCGCCATAGCCTGCTGTCATTGAATCACCATGACAATCAAAACATTCACGAGCTTGTTTGCTATTGGTATGAGGATTAATTGGTGATAATTCCATCGCAGAATAGCCTTCGGCAGTTTTCGGCGCGTAATTAGAAAGCAAGGTTTTGCCATCTTTACCAATGACCGTACCTACAGTTTGAATCACCCCAACTAAAGGTGCGACACGGCCTTCACCGTTAATCCCTACTGGTGGTTTTTCCCAACGAATATGGTCATAGTCAAATTTTGTACCTTTACCATCTAATAATGGCGGATTGTCATGATCGCTTGTTGTACCGTCTGGATTAACTTGCTCTGCTGCTTTCACCCAGTCAATATCTTTTTTACGATAATCAATCACATAAGAACTACCGTAATATTGTGGCGCCCAGGTTGCGTGACAAGCGTAACATTCCAGTTTTTCCATATGTTTAGACACACCAACCATCGCAACGCGTGCTTTTTCAGGATTACTCCAGAGGTTTTCGTCTTCTAAACGTTTTAATAATGGCACTTTAAAATCTAAACCTGAGGCAGAATGTACAATAACATCTTTGCCATCTTTCACCACATTACCGAGTGGATTACCACGGCTGGATAATAAATATCCATCTTTTTTCGGATAAACTGTTGCGAAGGCTTTTGTTACTTGCATTGGTGCATCAGCAAGACCACGGCCTTTATCCATATCTAATTTTTTACCAAATTCGTCACCAAAACCAATTGGTAAATCCCATGGATATTTTGTCGGTGTACCATGACAGTCAGAACATTCAATTTCAATGGACGCTAAAGTTGTTGCCCCTAAATTACCATTGCCGTGCATAGTATTTGAGGTGTGGCAATCTTGACATAACAAGCCACCCACAACTTTGCCGTCTTTCATGACTTTATGGTGAGCGTCGCCTTGAATGTATTTATAGGTATAGCCACCGTGTGTTTTTTGGCCATTCGCTTCGTTATCAAATGGTGCGCGATCATCAGAATGTCCGTAAGGCATCATACCTTGGTAAGAATAACCAATACGACGTCCGCCTGCATGACATGCTGAACAAGTCGACACTTGGATACCAGAAACGGTTTTTCCATTCACTTCTACTTTAGATTTACGCGTTGCTTGAATGCTATGCACCAGCATATGACCTGGGTTTTCTTTATCGATGGATTTATCTTTTCCTTCGTAAAAACCGTCTGTACCGTATAAAGTATGGCAAGCAGAACAGCCGTCACCACGGAAATGACCACGATCTTGTAAACCTTTGTTCGACAAATGGCACTTATTACAATTACGTAAATAGCTAAAGCCGGCTAAACGCGGATCTTTTTCCACATCTTCAAAAGTGATTTCTGGAATACCCTCTAATTTTTCAGGGAATTGATCTGGGTGATTTTTGGCCAAGTCGAGCATATATTTTTTATACTCTTCTGTACCAAAACGAGGCACATTGCCATCTGGGTCATCAATGGTATGGTTGCCGAGTGTATGTTTACGATTATCCGTATCCATACCCCAACTCCATGTAATGGCTTTCATTTTGCCTGCATCGGTATTCATAATTGAACGATGCGTGTTATAAACGTGGTCTTGGTGACATTGACCACAGGTTTTATCATTCACCGCCATTGCGCCTGGAACAGGGGTGAAGAAATCTAATTTATTGCCTTCCGGTGCGCCTTTATGCGCTAAGGTTTTATCCGTTTCTTCATTCGGGTTACCACCATGACAAACAACACAGCCGTTTGGATCGCCAACTTGCGCCCCTTTTGCTGCAATTTGTTTCATCATTTCCGAATTCGGGTCACGAATTGATTCCACGCCTTCATGACAGGTTAAACAACCTTTCCCTTCGCTTTGTTTTGCAAATTCTGCCTTTTCCGTTTCCGCTAACGCAAGTTGAGAGGAAAAGGTAAAACAGCCTGCTATAAAAAGCGTTTTATAAATAAAACACCGTAATTTTTTTTCTAGCATTTCATTTTATTCCTTAATTAAGTAGTGAGTAAAAATAAGTAAGTAAAAAATTCGCTATATATTAGTTTATACAAACTTTAAGCGCAATATATATTACTTAATAACGCAAAGAAATTTTCACTTGCTTCATTATCCCTAAGGTTAAAACTGAGCTTCTTTTTTCGGTGCGAGATGATTTTTAAGCAAAAAAAAAGCCTGCATTTAAGCAGGCTTATTCATTTTTTTTTATTTAAGGCGCTGAACTTTGTGGTAAGCCTTTAATAATTGTTGATGCAAAGGGAAATTTTCTAAATTCTCATCGCTTGCAACTAAATTAAAAAATGGATTGCCACCCTGTAACACATTCCATACGCTTTCTAAGGTTTTTTCACCGTATATTTTAGTAAAGACTTGGCGGTAATCTGCAGGAGTGCGGGTTTCATCTAAGAATAAGGTTAAACTTTGTTTTAAGGCTTGGTAGTAATTTTGCGCTCGCGCCGAAAAACTGGCTTGGTTCATATCCATAGTCCATTGCACCCATGGTAAAGCGTTTTCTAAATCGCCTAAAGCTAAATATAGCATTGCTTTTAATTCGCCCACGCGTAAGGTTGACCAAGCACTGTCCGCAGAAGGTAAAATGCCGATAAATTCTGCGACTTTCAAATTATCTTCAATATCTTGCCCATCTAATTCATCTAATAATTCTTGATAAGTGTCCTTGCTATGATGGAAATTAGGTAAATCTAATAAAATTTCACGCCATAACATTCCTGCATTATTGTTGGCATAACTTAAATCATCAACGGGATAAATTTCCGACATCCCTGGGATTAAAATTCGGCAGGCATTCACGCCTAAATGATTGAAATCCAATACATAAACATCACAACCTTTTTTATGAGCTAAGGCTAATAAATTGGCGTAATCCCCTTTTGTATCGGTGCCTGAAAAATCCCAATGCACGAAAGGAAAATCGCTTTCTTGTTTAAATAAATCCCAAGATAATAAACCACTTGAATCAATAAAATGGGTTTCTAAATTGGCTTCATCGGCCACAGCATCATTATCAAAACTTGGCGGTAAAAATACGTCTAAATCTTGTAAACTGCGTCCTTGTAATAATTCGGTTACGGTGCGTTCTAATGCCACTTCAAATTTTGGATGAGCACCAAAGGAAGCGTAACAACTTCCATTTTGTGGATTTAATAACACCACGCAAATAACCGGATATTCACCGCCTAAAGAGGCATCAAATGCGTAAATAGGAAAGCCCGCTTCTTCTAAACTTTTAAGCGCAAGTTGGCTTTTGGGGTATTGAGCTAAAATTTCGGCCGGAATTTCAGGTAAACTTAAACTTTCACGTAAAATTTTATTTTTCACAAAACGCTCAAAAATTTCTGAAATGCCTTGTACTTTCGCTTCATTTAAATTGTTGCCGGCGGACATTCCGTTAGACACAAATAAATTTGCAATAATGCTTTGCGGAAAATACAAGGTTTCGCCGGTCCGCTCGCAAGTATAAGGCAAGGCAACGATACCGCGTTCTTCATGACCAGATTGTAAATCCACCAACAAATCAGGGGTTAAATGGCCTTCAGGATCAAAATATTCCCATAATTTTTCATTTAATAAACCTTCGGGTAATAAGTCTTCATCTTCAATTTCGAACCATTTTTCTCGGCGATCATGCACAAACTCACTGTGAGCTAATTTTTCGCCTAAATAATAATCTGCAAAAAAGTAATTGGTTGAAAGTCGTTCAAAAAATTCCCCTAAGGCTGAAGCTAAAGCCGATTTTTTGCTGGCGCCCTTCCCATTGGCAAAACATTGATGGCAATCTTTGTCACGAATATGTACCGAATAGACATTTGGCACAGGATTGAGCCAAGAAACTTCTTCAATTTCAATGCCTAGCTCAGCGAGTTTTTGTTGGAATTGAGCAATGCTACTTTCAAGCGATGCATCTTTACCTAAAATAAAAGTTTGTTCTGTCATAAAATTTCACTTTGTGTTTTCAAAAATTTTTGCATAATAGAAAACTTACGCGCAGAGCGCAAGATTTTCCCATTGTTATCTGTTTTTTGCCCTTTTTTGTTGGAGTACATTATGTTAATACCGATTCCTGCCTTACAAGATAATTACATTTGGCTATACCAAAAAGAGAACTGCCCTGTTTTATTAGTGGATATTGGTGAACTTGAGCCGGTTTTACAAAAATTACAACAATATCATCTTAAAGTTGAGGCGGTACTCTTAACCCATTATCATCACGACCATTTAGGGGGCGTGAATGCTTTTAAACAAATTTTCCCTCAAGTGCCTGTTTATGGTTCTGAAGAATGTGCCAATGTTGCGACACATATTGTGCGAGGCAATAAAATTAACACGGAACATTACAATATCGAGGTGCTAAAAACCCCAGGACATACGGCGCAACATTTAAGTTATTTTGTGGATAAGCATCTTTTTTGTGGCGATACTCTGTTTTCCGCAGGTTGTGGACGTGTTTTTACGGGAAACTATTTAGCGATGTACGAAAGCTTGCAAAAAATTAAAAAATTACCTGACGATACCCTAATTTGCCCTGCTCACGAATACACCTTAAGTAATTTGAAATTTGCTTTAGCAATGGCGCAACATAATGATTTAAAACAAACTATTTCCGTCAATCAAGGGATTGCTAAATTTTTATGCGATGCCGGTGAAGCTACGTTACCTACAACCTTATTTACCGAAAAAGCGATAAATCCTTTTTTACAGGCGAAAAATTTACGAGATTTTATTGCATTACGCGAAAAGAAAGATAATTTTTAAGCAATTAAGCCTAAAGTGTGGCTGAATTTTAAGAAAAACATTGCTTTTTTAAAGGCAATCTTGCATACTCTCAAGCCTTGAAATTGCAATGCAATTCAATCCTATGGGAACCTCTTCGGTCTCTCGCAATGGTCTCTGGTTTACCTGGTCAGGTTCGGAAGAAAGCAGCCAAAGTCAGATGTATTATGTGCCGAGTTCAGCTGGAGAGGTTTCCGCCTATTTAAGCCTTACCCACGTCTCAAAATCAACGCAAAAAAAAACCACTCGCACCGAAATTTTAACTTTGCTACAAGTGGCTTAATTTTTTTACATTAAAGCATCGTCATTTTCTTCTAAAGTACGGATACGAATTGCTCGTTCCACATCGTAGACAAAAATTTTACCATCGCCAATTTTACCTGTTTGAGCGGTATCAATAATCGCTTCTAAACATTGTTCGAGCATATCGTCGGTTACCACAATTTCCATTTTAACTTTAGGCAAAAAATCCACCATATATTCTGCGCCACGGTAAAGTTCCGTATGCCCTTTCTGACGTCCAAAGCCTCGCACTTCTGTCACTGTCATACCATTGATACCAAGATCAGATAAACTTTCGCGTACATCGTCTAATTTAAAAGGTTTAATAATTGCTTCAATTTTTTTCATTGTATGCTCCTAAATTTAAACAAATTTAACGTTCACGACGCGCCGTTTTCGGACGGAAACTTTTAATCACCTCTGCTCTGGTGTCAATATAAATGCCATTAATCAATTGCAAACAATAAGGGACAGCCGAAAAAACGCCTTTTACTATCACATTTCCTGCTTTATCTTTAACGCCTTCTAAGGTTTCCATAATCGCTTTGGGTTGACCTGGTAAATTTAAAATTAAACTTTCGCCACGAATTACGCCAACTTGTCTTGATAAAATCGCGGTTGGCACAAAATGTAAACTCACTTGACGCATTTGTTCACCAAAACCTGGCATTTCTCGATCTGCTACCGCTAAGGTTGCATCTGGGGTGACATCACGTTTCGCCGGCCCAGTTCCACCTGTTGTTAAAACTAAATGGCAATGTTTTTCGTCAACTAATTCTTTTAAGGTTTCTTCAATGAGTTTTTGCTCATCTGGAATTAAACGTGTTTCCACAGTAAATTCATCTTCTATCGCACTTTCTAGCCAACGTTGTAAGCTAGGAATGCCTTCATCTTGATAAACCCCTTGCGAGGCACGGTCTGAAACGGATACTAAACCAATTTTTAAGGTTGTCATAAAAAACTCCTAAAGGGGAAATAAAAGCGGTACTAAAAAAACCGTAACGAGCATCACTAAAAGAGTAAAAGGCACGCCGATTTTTAAAAAATCATTAAATTTATAATTACCCAAACCAATAACCATCGTATTGACTGGGGATGAAATTGGGGTCATAAAAGCACTTGAGGCCGCAAAGGCCACAACCATCGCAAAAGGAACGGGCGAAAAATGTAACTGGTTGGCCATTTCAATTCCAATCGGGGACATTAAAATTGCGGTCGCTGTGTTGGAAATAAATAAGCCTACAATGGCACATACCACAAAAAGAGCCATTAAGAGTAAATGCGGTGCCCAATTCCCTGCAATTTGTAATAAATGTTCGACAATTAAATCTACCCCGCCTGTTTTTTGCAAAGCTATTGAAAAAGGCATCATGCCTATAATTAAAATTAAGCTGGGCCATTGAATGGAATTGTAAGCCGATTTTGCATCAACACAACGGAATTTTGCTAATAATAAACAACCAATTAATGCGGCAATAACATTCGGCACAATTCCTGACACCATTAAAGCCACCATAAGAAAAATAGATAATAAAGCATAAGGTGCTTGGCTTTGCGCCGGTGCGGCTTGTTCAATTTCAGTTGGGAAATCCAACATAAAAAAGTTTTTGGTTTTCAATCGCATCGCTTCAATGGCTTTCCACGACCCCACCAACAAAAGCAAATCCCCCATTTGTAAAGGTTCTTGCACTAAATTACCGCTTAAAATTTCGTTATTACGTTTGATACCAATAATATTCATTCCGTAATTAGAACGAAAACGTAATGCACTGATGCTTTTACCAATATATTCACTGCCTGGTGCGGGGGTAATTTCCACCATTCCAAGGGTTTTCGCTTGCTGATTAAATTGCATTTTGCTTAATTCTGCCGGCGCTAAAGAATGCTGTTGACAAAACTCTTCCAAATTTAATTCAGGGCAACTCATATCTACTAATAAAATATCTTTTTCATGCACTTCCATTTTGCCTATTCCTGCAACATGCAAGGTTGAATGCAAATGTTTCCAACGTTCTAAGGCAATAATGTTAATGCCAAATTTATTACGTAATTCTAAATTTTCTACGCGTTGACCAATAAAATCTGAACCCGCTCGAACCACAAAACGCTTACTACGTTCTGTTAATTTATATTCATCGATTAAATCTTGAATGGACAGCCTGTCGGCTAATTGATCTTCAGAAAGCGTATTCGCCCCTAACCAACCACGCACTAAAAGCATATAAATAATGCCCATAAGCAAAATAACGCAACCAATCGGCGTAAAAGAAAAGAAACTTAAGCGTTCCCCTGAAAGACGTAATAATTCAGCATTAACGACTAAGTTGGGCGCCGTTGCAATTAACGTCATCATACCGCTAATTAAAGCCGCCATACTTAAGGGCATCATAAGTCGTTTAGGCGAAATGTTCATTTTTTGACAAATCACCAACACCACAGGAATGAAAATCGCCACCACGCCTGTCGAACTCATAAACGCCCCTAAAAAAGCAACGGCCATCATCAATAAAATAATCACACGCGTTTCGCTATTTTTGGCTTTTTTAATGAGCCATTCGCTCACCGAATACGCAACGCCCGTTCGTACTAAACTTTCGCCAATAACAAAAAGCAAGCCAATTAAGATAATATTTGGGTCGCTAAAACCGGCAAAGACTTCAGGCAAGGTTAAAATTCCACTTAAACTAAAAGCAAGCATAACCAGTAATGCCACTACGTCCATGCGAATTTTATTTTGCAAAAACAAAACAATCGCTACCACTAAAAAGCTGATGGTCCAAAATAATGGACTACTTAAATGGGTTGTTGTCGCCATTATGAATTGCTCCTTGCGTTAAGCCAAAACGATTTTTCGGCGCGAATGATTATTTAAGGTATTTTTTTACAGGGGCAAAACTTTTGCGATGTTCTGCCAAAATGCCATATTCAGCTAACTTTTCAAAATGTAATTTGGTTGGATAACCTTTATGTTGTGCAAAACCATATTCAGGATATTGCGCGTCTAAAGCGTACATATCATGATCTCGCGCGACTTTCGCTAAAATAGAGGCGGCGCTAATTTCTGCAACGCGCGCATCACCTTTTACCACCGCTTCAGCCGGCATAGGTAAAGGGGGAATTTTGTTACCATCAACAAAAACAAAATTAGGTTGAATCGCAAGGCCTGCTACGGCGCGTTGCATCGCTAACATGGTGGCTTGCAAAATATTTAATGCATCAATTTCTTCTGCACTTGCGCGCCCTAAACTCCAAGCTAAAGCCTTTTCTTTAATTTCTTCGCTTAAAGCATTGCGTTTTTTTTCGCTTAATTTTTTACTGTCCGTTAAGCCTGCAATCGGTTTATTTGGATCTAAAATGACCGCAGCTGTCACCACATCTCCGATTAAAGGACCGCGACCGACTTCATCTACGCCAGCAATAAAAGGCACATCGGGATAAACGATGGCGGGAAATTCTTGTGTTTTTTTCATTTTGTTTTTTCTTCTAATAAATCTTGTACCGCTAATGCCGCTTGCTTATCTGCATCGCATTGAATCATACGATGTAAATCTGTAAAGCGCTGAATTAACACATTACGCGCAGAAATCGCTTCTTCTGTATCCGCAAAATAAGGCGTTAAAGCTTCAACTAAAGCAGGGGCTTCACATTCATGCTGAATTAATTCAGGCACTAACATTTCATTGGCTAATAAATTTGGCAAAGAAATGTACGGCGTTTTCACCAAGCGTTTCGCTAAAAAATAAGTGCTGGGTTTCATTTTATACCCCACCACCATAGGTGATTTGCACAGCATCGCTTCTAACGCGGCCGTTCCTGAGGCTAATAAAGTCGCATCTGAAGCCAGCATCGCTTGGCGTGCTTTGCCGTCGAATAAAATCATCTCTAAATTCGGCGCGACTTGTGCTTTTATTGCCTCAAACTGTGCGCGACGTTTTTCATTTGCTAAAGGCACTAAAAATTGTATGTCTGGAAATTTCGCTTTTAATTGTTGTGCCGTTTCTAAAAAAGGCTTGCTCAAAAAGGCCGTTTCAGCGGTGCGACTTCCCACTAAAATGCTTAAATATCGTCCTTTAGGATCGAGTTTTAAGGCTTCGCGAGCTTCATTTCGATCTGGTTTTAAAGCAATTTGATCGGCCATACTATGACCAATAAATCGACACGGCACTTTAAATTTATCATAAAATGCTTTTTCAAAAGGCAAAAACGCTAACACTAAATTTGTTGCGCGCGCAATTTTATGAATGCGCTTTTGTCGCCATGCCCAAACAGAAGGGCTAACGTAATGTAATGTTTTAATGCCACTTTCTTTTAAGGCTAATTCCACATCTAAATTAAAATCTGGCGCATCAATACCAATAAAAATATCGGGTTTTTCGGCGCGAAGGCGTTTTATTAAACTTTGGCGAATGTGTAAAAGTCGCGGTAAATGCTTCACCACTTCGGCTAAGCCCATCACCGCAATTTCATCCATATTAAAATAGCTTTCAGCGCCTTCTTTTTGCATACGTTCGCCAGCAATACCAACAAACTTGGCTTGCGGATATAAAATTTTTAATTGCTTAATGAGTGCACTTCCTAGCATATCGCCAGAAATTTCCCCTGCAACTAAAGCAATGGTGGGTGCTTTTTGCACTTGCTTTGACATAACGTCCTCAATGAAATAAAAAAATACCGCGTTTTCACGCGGTATCACATAAACCTTAGCGAATAATACCGCGGGTGGAACGTTTAAAGAAATCTAAGAAGAAACTAATTGCACTATCTTGTTTTGCATATTGCTCAATTTCTGGCATCACTTCTTCTAAGGTTTTTCCACTACGGTAAATTAATTTATACACGTTGCGAATATCATGTAAGGTTGGTTTATCAAAACCACGACGTTTTAAGCCGGCAATATTCACGCCAAATGGACGAGCGTGGTTACCTTGCGCCATAACATAAGGTGGTACATCTTGGCTCACCATTGAACCGCCCCCTAACATAACGTGCGCCCCAACAATGACGAACTGATGAATGGCTGACATACCGCCTACAATAACAAAATCATCTAATTCTACATGGCCGGCTAAAGTGGCATTATTCGCTAAAATACAACGGTTACGAATTTGGCAATCGTGCGCAATATGAGAATTAATCATAAATAAATTGCCATTACCAACACGGGTTACGCCTCCGCCTTGTACTGTACCACGATGAATGGTCACACTTTCACGAATGTGGTTGCGATCGCCAATAATGGTTTTTGTGTCTTCGCCTTGATATTTTAAGTCCTGATTGACTTCTCCAATACTGGCGAATTGGAAAATTTCATTATCTTCGCCAATGGTCGTATGTCCATTAACTACAACGTGGGAATGTAAATGTGTACCTTTTCCAATTTCTACATTTTTTCCAATAATACAAAATGGGCCAATGATGACGTTTTCACCAATTTTTGCCCCTTCTTCTACAATACTACTTGGGTGAATTTGTGCTGTTGGATGAATTAAACTCATAACACCGCCTTATTTTTTACGACGTGCGCATTTTAATTCTGCGTCACAAGCTAGCACACCGTTTACCGTTGCTTTCGCTTGGAATAGCGAAATGCCACGGCGTTCTTTCAAGTAAGTAATTTCTAAACAAAGCTGATCGCCTGGCAGAACGGGGTGTTTAAAACGTGCATTATCAATTGAGGCAAAATAATATAATTCGTTATCTAATTTACCATTCGTTAAGCAAGCTAAAACGCCCGATGCTTGTGCTAAGGCTTCTAAAATCAATACGCCAGGAAAAATAGGTTCTTCAGGGAAATGACCTGTAAAACAAGGTTCATTAACGGAAATATTTTTCACCGCTTTTAACCATTTTCCTTCTTCATAATCCACGACGCGATCCACTAATAAGAAAGGATAACGATGCGGTAAATATTGCATTAATTCTTTCGCTTCGATGATTTTTGATTCTTGAGTTGTTGCTGTCACACTGACCTCTTTCATTTATATTGACTTGTGCAAAAAATTCTAACAATTATAAGGGATTTATTCACATAAAACAAAAAAACCCGCTTTTTTTCAGCGACCTTAAAAAATTTTTTATTTATTGCTCTTATCTTTGTTTTTTATTTTATGCGTAAAAGAATATTTTTAATGCTCTTTTGATTAAAATCTTTAGTTTCTTGTTTTAAGTAAAAGAGCAAAATTCGGCTTTTCCCTTTTTACTTCTCTTTTTATGAGCATTTTTTATCTCATTAAACATAAAAAAATCCTTTTTTTCTTATTTATAAAAGCCCAAGCTTTATTTAT
>JAHHQY010000017.1 GCA_020026115.1 Actinobacillus sp.
TTCGCCTCTTTTACCGTTAAACTTTCCCAAACTAAATTTAAAATATTTTGATAAACCCGCGCGTGGTTTTCTTCGCCTTCTAATTGGCAATAAAAAGCAAAATTGGGGGACATTCTTTCACATAAACACGCCATAAAAGTATGTTGTTGCCATGGTGCTAAATTAGCTAAGCGTTTATGAATGGGGTTGCGCATGAAGGTTTCTCCTGTTCATTGCTAAAAACGCAACTCGCGCCGAAAAAATGTCAGCAACTTTTCGGCGCGAGTTCTTGATTATTTTTTCGGTAAAAAACGCATTGGGTCTGCCGATTTACCTTGATGACGCACTTCAAAGTGCAATTTCACAGAGTCCGCATCTGTGCTACCCATAGTAGCAATTTCTTGCCCTGCTTTCACCCACTGTTTATCTTTTACTAAAATCTGTTGGTTATGCGCATAAGCACTTAAATAATCATTATTATGTTTAATAATAATTAAATTACCGTAACCTTGTAAGGCGCGTCCTGCATAAACCACTTGTCCTGCGCTTGCAGCCCAAACGGCTTGTCCTCTTTTACCCGCGATATCAATCCCTTTATTGCCCCCTTCTTCTGAAGAGAAATGACTGACCACTTTACCTTCTGTTGGCCATTGCCAGCTTAATTGACTTAAATATTTAACTGGTGCTTGTTTTTTTACTGGTTTTACTGGTTTTGCCGTTTCCACTACCATTTTGCCCGCGCTATTTGTATGTTTATAGACCGTTTGGGTGTTGGCGTGAGAATTTAAGCGTAGTACTTGCCCTGCGTGTAAATCATAAGGTGGACGTAAATGATTTAATGTTGCAATTTCTTCGACATCTTGTCCTGAAATATAAGCGACTAAATATAAAGTATCGCCTTTATTTACTGTGTATGTGGTGCCACGATAAAAACCTTTTTCAATTTTATGGTATTCCGGTTTATTGGTTTGTGGATTGCGTGGAATTTGCACATTATGCGCGCTTGTTTGAGCGACGCTTGCTTGTACCCCTTGAGTTTGCGGGACTAAACGTAATACTTGACCTGGTTTTAAATCCTGAGGCCCTTGTAGATGATTTATTTTGACTAATTCATCAATAGAACGCCCTGAAATGTATGAAATTAAGAACATAGAATCGCCCGGTTGCACGCGATATTCACGGCCTTTGTAAGAACCTTTGCTTAAACGTTCATAAATTGGTGCGCCTGTGGTGCGATTACGCGGAATATAAAAATTATTATCAAATTGCGGTAAATGACTTGGTGTCACGACCGGTTGATACATAGGTTTAGGCTCTGTATGACGCATATTTTCAGGCATCGGTAATTGACGCACTTGTGCATCCCAATCGGCATTATTTTGCGCTAAAGTAACATTTTGTAAATCGCCCTCACTGGTCACATTGACCACAGGGGCTTGCTTTTGTGCCGTACTACACGCAGTAAGCACCATTGCTGCCACGGGTAATAACAATAATTTCTTCATATTTTTTCTCCATCATTAAACATTGGTGTTTTTGCAGATAAATAGAAATGGGTATCTGTTGCAAAAATTGCTTGATTTTAGCATAACTTCTTTAAAAATGTGGGAAGAAAAACAGAAAAGTGAGTTTTCCTTGTGCTTTAGATAAAAAGAAACCTGCTACTCCGAAGAATAGCAGGTTTTGAAAGGGGTAAAAAATAAACTATTTTTTACTTTTCAAGTTATAGGAGAAAACAAACTTGAATTATTTTGTGCCTTCAACAGCAATTTCAACACGACGGTTAGGTGCTAAGCATTTGATTAATGCTTTACCGCGTAAGTTGTCACAAGCAACAACTGGGTTAGCTTCGCCGTAACCCGCTACAGTGATAACTTCAGCAGGAACGCCTTTACCTTCTAAGAAAGCGGCTACTGCTGCAGCACGTTCTTGAGAAAGTTTTTCGTTGTATTTTTCAGAACCGATGCGGTCAGTGTAACCTGCAACAGTCATTTTTTCTGCTTTAACGTCAGCGATTTGTGCGTAAACGTCATTTAAGATAACTTCAGCTTCAGGTTTTAATTGAGCTTTACCGAATGCGAAAGTAACATCAGAGTTTAACGCGAAAGTTTCGCTTACTTGTACTGGTGCAACAGGTGCTGCTTGACCGAAACGGTAAGATGCACCTAAAGTTACAGCACCAAATTTCGGTGCGAAGTGTTCACGGTTGCCATCTTCATCTTCAAATTTACCCACTTTGTTTAACCATGAGTATTCTAAACGAAGACCTAATTCAGGCATTGGCGCATATTCAAAACCTGCCGCGTAAACTGGTGTAACTTTTAAGCTGTGTTGTTGTTGTGCACCGTCAATTTTGTAATCGGTACGGATTAATGCTGCACCAACACGAGCATAAGCGTCTAAACCATCAATAATTGGGTAGCTACCTTTAAGGCTTAAAGATGCACCGTGGTTACGCATTTTATCAGTGCTTTCATCGTCTTTAACTTTAATGCCACCGAAGTTATCGTAAGCTAATTCAGCTGCTAAATTATCAATAATTTGATAACCGCCGAATACACCGTAAGTTACATCATTACGTTTTACATCATAGCCAGCATCTTTTAAAGCATTTAAATCTTGGTGAGCTTGTGACCAACCTGCACGAGCACCCGCATAGAAAGTGTTAGCTTGTGGTGCTGCTTGTACAGCCGCTGTTGCGAATGCAGCAACAGCAAATGCGATTGCAGTTTTTTTCATTTCAGTTTTCCTCTAGTAAGATAAGAAATAATTTCCATATTAGGAATAAAAATACACAAGTCCTGTGTAAGCCCCGTATTTTACCCCTAATTCCTTAAAAATAAAGCGTATTTCTAAAAATATCCTGCTTTTTTAACTTTAAGTTGATTTTTTCAACGGTTTTTTGCGGATTTTTAGGCTTTTTTTTCTTTTTTTATTTTACTTATTGGCTAAAATTACCGCTCTTTTTGGCGCTGGGTAACCCTCAATGGTTTTGTTTTTGTCATTTGGGTCTAGGAAATCTGCTAAACTTTCATTCTCAAGCCAAGCGGTTTTACGTTGTTCCTCGCTTGTTGTTTGTGCCACATCAACACAACGCACATTTTTAAAGCCACATTTTTCTAACCATTTAATTAAAGCCGCGACAGAGGGAATAAAATACACGTTTTTCATTTTCGCATAACGTTCCATTGGCACTAACACCGTATTTTCATCGCCATCGACAACTAAGGTTTCCAACACCAGTTCGCCACCTTTGGTTAACTGATCTTTTAACTGGGTTAAATGTTCTAAAGGGGATTTTCGATGATATAACACGCCCATAGAAAAAACCGTATCAAAAACGCCTAAAGGTTGCATTTCTTCAATACCAAGGGGAATTAAATTGGCTCGACGATCGCCGTTTAATAATTTGCGCACCGCTTCAAATTGGCATAAAAATAAGGCTGTTGGGTCAATGCCCACCACCATTTTTGCGCCCTCGCCCACCATACGCCACATATGATAACCGCTACCACAACCGACATCGAGAACTAAGCGATTTTGTAAAGGAGCTAAATGCGGTAAAAGGCGATCCCATTTAAAATCACTGCGCCATTCGCAATCTACATGAACATCGTATAAATGATAAGGCCCTTTACGCCAAGGTTGCAGTTGTTTTAATTGATGAATTAAGCCCGCTTTTTGCCCCTCAGTTAAAGGCATCTCTTTTTCGGCGCGAACAGCATTTTTTAAATCAATTTTATCCGCCTGAATTTGAGGTAAATTTTCCACGACTTTTTGCCATTTCCCATAATCACCATGCGGTTCTTTTTGCCAAAGGTGCATTTGTGCTGGCAAGGTTTCCAACCAAGCGGAAAGAGGGCTTAAAGCAATTTGCTGAAAGAAGGGACGAAAATCAATAGCTTGTGGGTTCATAAGTTTCCTGAAAACAAAATAAAATCCGTATTCTACGCCATTTATTTCTGTTATTCCATGTTCCTTTTCGATAGACTAACGCGGTTTTAAATAAAATTAAAAAATATTATGGATACAATTGAATTATTAGTAAATGTTACCCCAAATGAAACCCGTATCGCTTTAGTTGAAACGGGTTCTTTAAAAGAAATTCAAGTCGAGCGTCATTCACGCCAAGCCTTGGTGAGCAATATTTATAAAGGGAAAGTCACCCGCGTTTTACCTGGTATGCAATCCGCTTTTGTTGATATTGGTTTAGAAAAAGCCGGTTTTTTACATGTTTCTGACATTGTTTCCCATACTGAATGCGTCGATGAAAATGAAAAAAAACAATTTGTCGCAAAAGATATTGCTGAATTAGTGCGTGAAGGCCAAGACATTATTGTGCAAGTGGTTAAAGACCCATTAGGAACAAAAGGCGCGAAACTGACCACCGATATTACTTTACCTTCTCGTTATTTGGTTTTTATGCCAGAAAACAGCCATGTGGGTGTGTCGCAACGTATTGAAAGTGAAGCGGAAAGAGCGCGCTTAAAAGAGTTAGTTCTGCCCCACTGCGACGAATTAGGCGGGTTTATTATTCGCACGGCCGCAGAAGGCGCGAGTGAAGAAGAACTGACCCAAGATATTGACTTTTTAAAACGTCTTTGGCGCAAAGTGCTAGAACGTAAAACTCAACGTAAAGCCCCTTCCATGCTTTATGGTGAACTGGCTTTAACGCAACGCATTTTACGGGATTTTATTGGTAAAAAATTCGACGCTATTTATATCGATTCCCATTTATGTTTTGAAGAAGTACAAAAATTCACTCGTTCTTTTATGCCCTCTTTAACAGAAAGCGTACGTTTATATCAAGGGGAAAAACCTTTATTTGATGTTTATGGCGTTGAAGCAGGCATTCAAGAAGCGTTAAATTCTCGTGTAAATTTAAAATCTGGCGGTTATTTAATTATCGAACAAACCGAAGCGATGACCACCATTGATATCAATACAGGCGCTTTTGTTGGTCATCGTAATTTGGAAGAAACCATTTTCAATACAAATATTGAAGCGACAAAAGCCATTGCACAACAATTACAACTGCGCAATTTAGGCGGAATGATTTTAATCGATTTTATCGATATGCAATTAGAAGAACATCGCCAGCGCGTTTTGGAAGCCTTAAATCAAGCCTTAGCGCAAGATCGCGTTAAAACCAATGTCAATGGTTTTACTCAGCTCGGTTTAGTTGAAATGACCCGTAAACGCACGCGCGAAAGTTTGGAACATATTTTATGTTGCGAATGCCCAACCTGTCATGGACGCGGAAGCGTAAAAAGCGTGGAAACCGTTTGTTATGAAATTAGTCGTGAAATTATTCGTGTGCATCGCCTCTTCCAAAGTGAAGAATTTTTAGTCTACGCCTCACGCCCTGTGGCGGATTATTTAATCAATGAAGAACGCCATGCTTTAATTGCTGAATTAGAAATGTTTATCGGCAAAAAAATTCACATTAAAACGGAAGATTTCTATACACAAGAACAATTTGATGTTGTTGTTATGTAATTTCATCTTGTTTGTGCGCGCAAAACTTCACTCGCACCGATTTTTTGCATTTCAAACTTGCCTTGCCTCTTTTCAGCTTAAGAGGTAAGAAAAACTTTTAGGAAACAATATGTTAAACAAAGTCACTCAATCACTCTTAGCGCCAAGTAATTTGGACGAAAAAGCGTTATTCAATGTTTTCGATGCAATGGCGCAACGAAAACTGGATTATGCTGATTTATATTTTCAATTAAGCCAAGATGAAAGCTGGTCACTTGAAGATGGCATTATTACCGAAGGCGGTTTTTATATTGATCGCGGTGTGGGCGTGCGGGCGATTTCAGGGGAAAAAACCGGCTTTGCTTATGCCGACCAAATCGACCTTTCCCATTTAATGCAATGCGCTCATGCGGTAAAAGGCATTGCAACTCAAGATGAAAAAATTCGGATTACGCCTAAAAAATTCCAAACGCTAACAACGCCTTTACATTACGCGCCCTTAAACCCTTTAGATAGCTTAAGCAAACAGCAAAAAATTGAATTATTACGCTTAGTCGATGCCAGCGCTCGTGCTGAAAGCGCTTTCGTGACGCAAGTTAATGCTCATTTAAGTGCCATTTACGAAGAAGTCTTAGTGGTCGCAACAGATGGCACTTTCGCAAGTGATATTCGCCCTTTAATTCGCTTATCTGTTTCCGTTTTGGTGGAAAAAGATGGTAAACGCGAAGTGGGTCGAAGTGGCGTGGGCGGACGCATGAATTTAGATTATTTCTTAGAAGATTTTCAAGGCGTACCAAGAGCCGTTTTTTTTGCTAAAGAAGCCGTTCGACAAGCCTTAATCAATGTGGAAGCGAAAGCTGCGCCTTCCGGCTTAATGCCTGTTATTTTAGGGGCAGGTTGGCCTGGGGTGTTATTACACGAAGCCGTAGGACATGGTTTAGAAGGCGATTTTAATCGCAAAGGCTCTTCCGTTTTCCATGGGAAAATTGGCGAACAAGTGACTTCCCCGCTTTGTACCATTATTGATGACGGAACCTTAAAAGATCGCCGTGGTTCTTTAAATATTGATGATGAAGGCACCCCCGCACAACGCAACGTGCTTATCGAAAACGGCATTTTAAAAGGCTATATGCAAGATAAAATGAACGCGCGTTTAATGGGCGTTAAGCCTACGGGAAATGGTCGCCGTGAAAGCTATGCCCATTTACCGATGCCTCGTATGACAAATACCTACATGCAAGCTGGTGAAAGTCAATTTGAAGATATGATCGCCAGCGTTGATTACGGTGTTTTTGCGCCACATTTTGGCGGTGGACAAGTGGACATTACTTCGGGTAAATTTACCTTTTCCACCTCAGAAGCCTATTTAATTGAAAAAGGTAAAATTACCCACCCTATTAAAGGCGCAACGTTAATTGGCTCAGGTATTGAAGTTATGCAAAACATTTCCATGGTCGGCAAAAATGTCGAAATTGATCATGGCGTGGGTATTTGCGGTAAAGCAGGTCAAAGCGTCCCTGTTGGCGTAGGTCAGCCTGCTTTAAAAATCGAGCAAATTACCGTTGGCGGAACAGAATAATCAAGCCATATTCTCATCATTCCCTAAGTAAAAGGAGTTTTTATGCAAACATTGTTTAATTTATTACCTTTAGTTTTTGCCCTGTTTGCAGGTTATCTCTTAGGAAAATGCCTACCACAAAAAATCAATCATCGCCTTTTAGATGGCTTAACCCCTTTAGTTTGGGCGATGTTGTTTTTAATTGGTTATGAATTTAGTGCTATTTTACTTGGGAATGAAGCCGTTTGGGGCGTGTTGAAAAACGCGCTTATTTTCGCTTGTTGCGCTATGTTCGGCACAGGCCTTATTTTGTGGCCCCTTGGGAAAAAAGAAAAACAAGCTCAGGCTGGGGTGTTTTCCTTAAAATCCACCTTGCCTGCCTTAAAAAATACTTGTATTGCTTTAAGTATGGTTGCTTTAGGTGCGGGACTTTTTTATGTCTTACAAAATATGCAACAAAACCTTTGGTTGCCGAGCAGTAGCGATTTATTATTGCTCTTAATTGTGCTTATCGGAATGGATTTTAGCCAAGTCAAATTACATTCTGGCTTACTCGCACCGAAAATTTTACTTGTGCCGGCCTTAACCATTATTGGCTCTCTTGCTAGCGCACCTTTTTCTGCTTGGTTAACGGGACTTCCTTTACAACAAGCCTTCGCCTTTTCTTCTGGCTTTGGTTGGTTTACGCTTTCAAGTGTTATGTTAGGCGAGCGCTTTGGCGATATTGCAGGCAGTACGGCACTTTTTGCGGATTTATTCCGTGAGCTCATTTCTTTTGTGCTGATTTATTTTATCGGCCACAGCGCACCACAAGCGGCCATTGGTATTGCTGGCGCAACCTCTAGCGATACAACGCTTCCTGTGATTAAACAAACCTGCGATATTCGTTTTATTCCCCTTGCCATGATGAATGGCCTTATTCTTTCCCTTTGCGCGCCATTTTTAATTGCTTTATTTTTATAAACGTTTTTAAAAGCTAAAAAAAAGGATTTAAGCGTCCGTTAAATCCTTTTTTATTTTTTATGTTTCTTAAACGTTTAATAAAATTCGCGTTGGGTCTTCAAGTAAGGCTTTAATGGTCACTAAAAATCCGACGCTTTCACGGCCATCAATTAAGCGATGGTCATAGCTTAAAGCAAGATACATCATAGGGCGAATAACCACTTCCCCATTTAATGCAATTGGGCGATCTTGAATGGCATGCATGCCTAAAATAGCACTTTGTGGTGGGTTAATAATTGGCGTAGACATCAAAGAGCCAAACACCCCACCGTTAGTAATGGTAAAATTCCCGCCCGTTAAATCTTCAACAGTGAGCTTTCCTTCTTGTCCTTTAATTGCTAAGGCTTTGATTTCTTCCTCAATTTCCGCCATGGATTTTTGGTCGCAATCACGCAATACTGGGGTCACCAAACCGCGAGGCGTTGAAACGGCAATGCTAATATCAAAATAATTATGATAAAGCACATCATCGCCATCAATACTTGCGTTAATTTCAGGATAACGTTTTAAGGCTTCCACCACGGCTTTAACGTAAAAAGACATAAAGCCTAAGCGCACGCCATGTTGTTTTTCAAATTGTTCGCCATATTTTTTGCGTAAATTTTTAATTGGCAACATATCCACTTCGTTAAAGGTTGTCAGCATCGCCGTATTATTTTTCGCTTCCAATAATCGCTCTGCAATGCGTTTACGAAGACGTGTCATCGGTACGCGTTTTTCTTCTCGCGCCGAAAAAGTGCTTTCTTGCACAGAGGCTGTGGGCGCGTTATGAAGGTTTTGGCTTGGTTTTTCTTTTTGCTGATTTAAATAAGCTTCAATATCTTCTTTGGTTATGCGTCCATGTTCGCCTGTTCCTTGAACATCGCTTAATTTTAAATCATGTTGCGCTAAAAGACGGCGAATCGCAGGGGTTGCAAAACTGTCTTTTTCATTTTCTTTTTCATTTTTATTTTTATTTTTATTTATCTCATCTCGTTTTGTGTCTGGCGCAACCGCTTTCACTTTACCAAGTAACTGCTGGCTGACCACGCAAGCCCCTTCCCCTTCTTCGATGGACGCTAAAATGCCATCGCCTAAAGCAGGCACTTCTAAAACGACTTTGTCGGTTTCAATTTCCACCAACACTTCGTCACGCTTGATGGTATCGCCTACTTTTTTATGCCATGTGACGACCAACGCATCGGCGACAGATTCCGGTAATTGTGGCGTAAGAATGTCAAAATCTTGCATATTTTTTCCTTTTTATTTTCGTGCGCCCTTTTTTCGGCGCGAGTTGTGTTTTAATGAATGCCTAACGCTTCCAGCACTAAGGCTTGTTGCTGAGCTTGATGCACATTTAAGAAGCCCACCGCAGGGGCTGCCGAGGCTTTTCGTCCTACGAAATGTAAAGGCGCATTGGCTAAGTTGTGCTGTAATTCATCACGAATGTATTGCCATGCCCCTTGATTTTTCGGCTCTTCTTGGCACCAAATAAAGGTTTTCGCTTGTGGATATTGAGCTAAAATTTCCGCAATTTCAGCTTGCGGATAAGGATAAAGTTGCTCTAGGCGTATAATAGCAATATGGTTTAAATGACGGGCGCGTCGTTCTGCTAACAAATCGTAATACACTTTCCCCGTACAGAAAACCACTCGCTCAACCTGTTCCGCTGGCACCTTATCGATTTCAGCCAGCACTTTTTGAAATTGACCTTGTAAACAATCTTCAATGCTCGACACCGCTAAAGGGTGGCGCAATAAAGATTTTGGCGTAAAGACCACCAACGGGCGACGTAAGTGAGCTAAAATTTGACGACGCAATAAATGATAGATTTGCGCGGGCGTTGTCGGTTGGCAAACTTGCATATTTTGTTCCGCGCATAATTGCAAATAACGCTCAATTCGCGCCGAAGAATGTTCCGGCCCTTGCCCTTCAAAACCATGAGGCAATAACAAGGTTAAACCATTCATACGTTGCCATTTTTGTTCGCCTGAACTAATAAATTGGTCAATCACAACTTGCGCGCCATTTGCAAAATCACCAAATTGCCCTTCCCATAAAGTTAAGGTTTTCGGCGCACTGCTGGCATAGCCGTATTCAAAAGCTAATACCGCTTCTTCGGAAAGGACGGAATCCCAAACTTCAAATGTGCCTTGATCGGCCGTTAAATGTTGAAGGGGTAAATACACTTCGGCATTTTCTTGATGATGCAACACGCTATGTCGATGAGAAAATGTTGCACGTCCCGCATCTTCACCCGATAAACGAATTGCATTTTTTTGCGCTAAAATCGTCGCGTAAGCCATACTTTCGCCCATTCCCCAATCGAAAGGTTTTTCGCCTTGCGCCATAAGTTGACGATCTTGATACACTTTTTTCACGCGTGAATGAAGCTGATGAGAAGGTGGCACAGTTGAGATTTTTTCAGCCAACTCTTGAAATTCTGCTTTAGATATTGCCTTAACTTTTTGTTCGCTTTCTTGGCTTAAATATTTTTCTGACCAATATCGACCTTTTTCAGCACTTTCTCGCCATTCATCGAAAACGGGTTTATCTTGCTCTAAACGCGTGCGATAAGCGTTTTGTAAATCACTTAACGCGCTGTCCGTAAGAAGATTTTGCTCTCTTAATTTGTCGGCATAAATTTTAGCCACAATCGGATGCGTTTTAATTTTTTGATACATTAAAGGTTGCGTCATCGCAGGTTCATCGGCTTCATTATGACCATGACGACGATAAGAGACTAAATCAATAAAAATATCTTTATGGAAACGTTGACGATAGGCTACGGCAATACGCGCAGCATAAACCACCGCTTCGGCATCATCGCCGTTCACATGTAAAACAGGCGCATTGATCATTTTCGCCACATCGGTTGCATATTGCATAGAGCGCGTATCTTGCACATTGGATGTGGTAAAGCCAATTTGGTTATTGATCACAAGGCGAATACTTCCGCCGACTTGATAGCCTCGCACTTGCGACATATTCAAGGTTTCTTGCACCACGCCTTGCCCTGCAATAGCAGAATCGCCATGCACTGTTACAGCTAGAACTTTTTCTCGCTCTTTATCTGCGATGCGATCTTGTCTTGCTCGCACCATACCTTGCACAACAGGGCTGACAATTTCTAAATGAGAGGGGTTGTAAGCTAAGGTTAAATGCACTCGCCCATCTTGGGTTTGCATATCCGCAGATAAACCTTGATGATATTTCACATCGCCCGAACCTAAACAAGTATGTTGACCTGCAAACTCAGCACATAACTCTGTGGCTTTTTTGCCTAATACGTTCACTAACATATTTAAGCGTCCACGATGAGCCATACCGAATACGACTTCTTGCACGCCTTTTGCGCCACTTGCGCGAATAAGCTCTTTGACTAATAAAATAAAGGCATCACTTCCTTCCAGAGAAAAGCGTTTCGCTCCTGGAAATTTTGCCCCTAAATAACGCTCTAAACCGTCTGCACTCACTAATTCTTGTAAAAATTGCTGTTTTTCGGCCAAGGTAAAGGTTGCTTTCGGCCAATTTTCCATTTGTGCTTGCAACCATTGGCGTTCAACCTCGTCTAAATGCATAAATTCTGCGCTAAGATGACCGCAATAAGTTTGTTGTAATTTTTGAGCTAATTCAGCAATGCTTAATTCTTCCGCTTGAAAATATTGCCCCTTTAAGGGCATTTTTTGCGATGGGCTTAAACCATATGCGGAAAAATCTAATGCTTGAATACTTGGGGGAAGGTGAAGAGGGTTAATATCTGCGTAAAGATGGGCTTTTTGTAAATAATTTTGCAACCATTGCCAAGCGTTTAAAGAAACATCTTCGCTGGAATTTGTTACTCGCACCGAATTTTTTGCTTGCGCTTGCATCATTTGACGAATCGCTGAATGTTTTATTTCAGCTTGAGCCAACGGTGGAAACTGACGAAAAATTTCCTGCCAACTTTCGTCTACCGAGGTCGGGTCGTCAAGAAAAGATTCATAAAGATCTTCAATATAATGTTGATTTGCTCCCCCTAAGGCGCTAGAGGCGAGCCATTCTTGCATAACGGGTTGTTTCATTTGACCTATCCTGTGTCATCAATGTTAGTGGCGGATTATTATACCTTGATTTTTAAGCAAAATCCTATGAAAAAAAAAGGCGAAATTTTCGCTTTAAACGTCAATTTCACCTGTCTTTTTTATAAAAATGGGTTGTGTTTTTTCTCTGCGCCAAGGGTTGTTGGCTGGCCATGTCCTGCAATAATGATGACCTCATCACCTAAAGGGAACAATTTCTCTCGAATGGCGTTTAATAAATCTTGATGATTACCTTGCGGAAAATCTGTTCGGCCAATACTTTGCTTAAATAAAACATCGCCCGTAAAAGCGACTTTTTTCTCGCGCAAATAAAAGCCAACATGCCCTGGCGTATGCCCTGATAAATGCAACACCTCAAAGCGCATTTTGCCTATTTCCAACACTTCGCCATCAGTATCTAAAAAGCGATCAGGTAAAAACGCTTCAACCTTTGGTAAACCAAACTGTTGTGCTTGCAAGGCTAAATTATCTAACCAAAATTTATCGCGACTTTGCGGCCCTAAAATCGGCGCGTTAAAATGCGCTTTTAAAGCCATTGCTGCGCCCACATGATCTAAATGCCCATGGGTTAATAAAATGCCTTGCACCTTTAAGCCTAAACTTTCCACCCGCTGAATAATTTTTTCAGCATCGCCACCTGGGTCAATAATTGCGCTATTTTTCTCTTCGTCCCAAACTAAACTACAATTTTGTTGAAACGCCGTAACAGGCAAAATTTCTACATTCATTTTTCTTCCTTAAAACACACTCGCGCCGAAATTTTTCTGCTCATTTTTCGGCGCGAGTGACTTTGTTATTCGTTGTTATGTTGCAAGCGTTTTAATAAAACGTCTTTCGGTAAGCGCTGAATATCGCGCAAACGGCGCATTAAAAGCACGGCCGCAACGGTTAAACTCACTAAAAAGGCAATCCAAAATCCTTCTGCGCCCAAACTTGGCATAAGCCAATCTGTACGAGAAAGTACGTAACCTAAAGGGATACCGATCACCCAATAGCAAAATAGCGTAATAAATAAAATGGATTTTGTATCTTTATATCCGCGCAATGCCCCGCTGGTAATCACTTGAATCGTATCAGAAAATTGATATAACGCCGTTAAAATTAAAAGGCTTGCTGCCATCATCACCACTTCTTTATTGGAAACGAAAACATAAGCAATATTGACGCGGAAAAGACAAATTGCCGTGGCGGCAAAGAGTGCTAACACCAAGCCAACGACCAAAGCTAAATAGCCGATTTCTTTTGCTCCCTCAGGACTGCCCTCTCCTAGGCGTTGACCGACCATAATGGTTGTAGCCATACTTAAGGAAAGAGGCAAAATAAATAAAGTCGAACTTGTATTTAGTGCAATTTGGTGACTTGCGACAACATTTGTCCCCAAAGGCGCTAGTAATAAAGAACTTAAGGCAAATAGCATCACTTCACTACAAATCGCTAAAGCAATAGGTAAACCTAAACGCAATAATTCGCCAATAGTTTGCCAGTTTGGTTTTTCAAAAAGATGATCGAACACCTTTAAATCTCGTTGACTTGGCGCACGACGACAATAGGCTATCATCATTAAGCCCATCGCCCAGTTCACAATCGCGGTTGCAAAACCACATCCCACCGCACCAAAAGCCGGCAGGCCAAATTTACCGTAAATGAAAATATAGTTAAGGGGAATATTTATCATTAAACCGAAAAAGGCAATCACCATCGCGGGTTTTGTTTTAGCGATACCGTCATTTAAGCCACGAAAGTTAATCATCAATAAAAAACCTGGCATTCCCCAAAGCATCACGTCTAAATAGCCTTGAGTAATATGAGCAAGACGCGGTTCAAGCTCCATAAATTGAATTACATAATAACTGTAATGCACAAGTAAGCCTAAAATAATGCTACAACCAATCACCAGCCACAAACCTTGACGAATTTGATGAGCAATTTTATCGCGCTTTCCTGCGCCATTTAAATAAGACACCGTTGGCGGTAAGGCTAAAAGTAAGCCATTACCAAATAAAATTAACGGCAACCAAATAGAGGCCGCAACCGCAATAGCCGCCATATCCGTTGCACTTACGCGCCCGGACATAATGGTATCAACTAAGCTCATTGATGTTTGAGCAAGTTGGGCAAAAAAAATCGGTGTCGCTAAAGCTAATAAGCGTTTCACCTGATTTTGGTAATATTTAATTTGCTCTAATTTCATAAACCTTCCGAATTTTTGCTATAATGCAAGAAAATTTTTTTGTTTTTTAATTTCAATTTAATTAAGTGAGAATGTTATGTTTACAGGTATTGTACAAGGAACTGCCCCTGTTGTGGCCATTGATGAAAAGGTTAATTTTAGAACACAAACCATTAAAATGCCACAGCATTTATTAAAAGATTTACAACTTGGTGCTTCCGTTGCGAATAACGGTGTTTGCTTAACCGTAACGAAAATTGAAGGTGATTTAATCAGCTTTGATTTAATGCAAGAAACCTTAAAATTAACCAATTTAAGCCAGCTTGTCGTTGGTGATTCCGTCAATATTGAACGCGCCATGCAAATGGGAAGCGAAATTGGTGGACATTTACTTTCAGGTCACGTTTACGGTATGGCTAAAGTTGTTGAAAAAATTCCAAGCGAAAATAACGTTCAACTTTGGTTTGAAATGCCCAACAAAGATAGTATGAAATATGTTCTACGCAAAGGTTTTATCGCTATTGATGGTATCAGCTTAACCATTGGCGATGTTACAGAACAACGTTTTTGCGTAAATTTAATCCCTGAAACTTTACAACGCACTTTAATTGATCAACGCGAAATTGGAAGTTTCGTCAATATTGAAATTGACCCACAAACCCAAGCCGTTGTTGATACCGTCGAACGTTATTTATCTGAACGTCCTCTTTAACCTTTCATCAAATAAAAAAGCACATTTCAGCATGTGCTTTTTTCTCTTTTAATCATCTTATTTTTCGGCGCGAAGCGTTATTTTAAAATGCCGGTAATGCGACACCATTCGTCATTTTCCGCAACGGGATCTAACTCAAACTTCTGTTTATAGGTTTCACACACGCTCAAGGCCTGCGTGGTTAAAATACCCGATAAACCTAAATGGCCTTTTTCTTTCACTAAGGTGCTAATTGTTGGATAAAGTTCTTTTAATGGCCCCGCTAAAATATTTGCCACTACCACTTCTGCTTGCATATCTTTAGGTGCATCTTCCGCTAAATATAAATCGAAACGATCGGCTACACCATTTTGTTCTGCATTGCTTTTACTTGCGATAATTGCTTGCGGATCAATATCAATACCAATGGCTTTTTCTGCGCCTAATTTTAAAGCTGCGATGGCTAAAATACCGGAACCACAACCAAAATCAATTACTGTTTTTCCCGCTAAATCTAAACTTTCTAACCATTCTAAACAAAGTGCTGTCGTTGGATGCGTCCCTGTGCCAAAAGCTAAACCTGGGTCAAGCATAACATTAACGGCATTTTCATCTGGAATTTCACGCCAACTTGGGCAAATCCATAAACGTTGACCGAATTTCATTGGATGGAAATTGTCCATCCATTCTCTTTCCCAATCTTTATCTTCTATTTGCTCAACTTTATAAGCCTTGTCGGTTAAATAGTTAGCCTCTTGTAATGCTTTTACAATGCTTGCCATATCGGTTTCAGCATCAAATAATGCGACAACGTCCGTATTTCCCCAAAGACGCGTCTCCCCTGGTAAGGGTTCAAAAATCGGAGTATCTTGGCTATCCATAAAGGTGACAGAAACTGAACCTAACTCTGCTAAAAAATCGCTTAATTGTTCGGCTTCTGTATTATTACTATTAATTCTAATTTGTAACCACGCCATAATTTTTCCTTGTGTTCTGTCAAATAAAAAGAGCGGTATGGTAAAGCACCGCCCTTAAAAATTCAATGTTAAATTAAGAGGCTAAGGCTAACATTTCTTGCGCATTTGCTAAGGCTAAAGCAGTAATTTCACTGCCACCTAATAATTTTGCTAAGGCTTGCACACGTTTTTCTGCGTTTAATGCCGTCATATGAGTTTCTGTTTTATTATTTACAATATTTTTTTCTACGGAAAAATGATGATGCCCGCAACAGGCCACTTGAGGTAAATGGGTAACACAAATCACTTGGGATTCTTCCCCCAATTTACGCAATAATTTGCCAACAACACTTGCTGTCGCCCCACTAATGCCCACATCGATTTCATCAAAAATCAAGGTTGGCACCGCATTTTTACTTGAGGTTAGCACTTGTAACGTTAAAGCGATACGAGAAAGCTCACCGCCCGATGCCACTTTATGTAAAGCTTGCGGACTTTGCCCTAAATTACTGCATAATTTAAACAGCACTTGGTCGGCACCTTTTGCGCTCATTTTTTCTGGATTGAAAAGCAATTCAATAGAAAAAGTGGCTTTTTCCATTGCGAGTTGCTGAATTGATTGTGTCACTTGCGTTGCTAATTTTTCAGCGCCTCGCAAACGTTCTTGATGCACTTTTTCAGCACATTGCATCATTTCTGCAAAGGCTTCTTTTTCGGCGCGAATCAAACTTTCTTCACTTTCAGAAAAATCCACTAACGCCGTTAGCTCTTGTTGCAATGTTTGATGGGTTAAATAAAGTTCTTGGGGTTTGACATTATGCTTACGCGCCAAACTAATACATTGACCTAAGCGATTTTCCACCTCTTGCAATAAAGCCGGATCTTGCTCTATGTCTGAACTTAAGCCTTGAATTTCTGACACCGCTTCTTGAATTTGAATTAAAGCTTCATTTAAAAGATCATTTACGCCTTGATATTTCGGGTCTAATTCCAATAATTCGCTTACTTGTTGCGTGCTACGAAAGAGTAAGGATTCAATATTCACGGCTTCATTTTCGCTTAATAATTGCAATGTTGATTGAGATAATAACGTCAAGGTTTCACTATTTGATAAACGCAAATGTTCTTGTTCTAGCTCTTCATATTCATTTTCTTTAATCGCAAAAGCATCTAACTCTTCAACTTGATATTCTAAAAGTTGTTTTTTAGCTGAATTTTCTAAACATTTTTGTTGAAAAGTGGCGACTTGTTGTTGTAGATCTTTCCATTTGCGATAAATTTGTTGCATTTCTTGTAACAAATAAGGCATATCACAAAAACGATCTAATAACTGCATTTGATAATCTGTTTTTAACAGCTGTTGCGAGGTATGTTGCCCATTAATTTGAATTAAAAAACTGCCTAAAGTTTTTAATTGTTGAGCAGAAACTGGCGTGCTATTGATAAAGGCTTTTGAACGTCCATCTGCGTTAATCACACGGCGTAAAATACAATTTTCAGGATTATCGCTATCTTGCAATTCTTGATCTTTTAACCATTGTAAAGCCGGATTTTGCGCAGGAATTTGGAAAACAGCACAAATTTCGGCGCGATTATTTTCATCGCGTAACATGCTACTATCCGTCCGTTGCCCTAAACATACACCTAACGCATCTAAGGCGATAGATTTACCTGCCCCTGTTTCGCCGGTAATCACCGACATACCTTGTTGAAATTCAATATCAAGCTGATGAACGATTGCAAAATGATTTATGGTGAGTTGCGTAAGCATAACAAAAACTCCTTTACTGTATATTTTTACAGTTTAAAACTGTTTTTATATACAGTAAAGGGGTTGGCGAAAATTTTTTTAATTTTTGTTTTTAAACCAACCTAATTTGGTACTCAGAACGTTGTAATAATTGTAGCCATTTAAATGCAATAACCGTAAACGACAAGCACTTTTTTGCACATGAAGTACATCGTTTGCGGTTAAGGTTACGCTCATTTGACTATCACAACCTACTTCCAATGGCGTTCTTGTATAATCGGCAAAACGAATAGAAATTTTACTATCGCCATCAATTACTAAAGGGCGAGAAGAAAGGGTGTGCGGATACATCGGCACTAAAGCTATGGCATTAAGATCGGGGGTCATAATCGGCCCACCTGCTGAAAGGCAATACGCTGTTGAGCCTGTTGGCGTGGAAATAATTAAGCCATCTGAACGTTGCGAAAAGGAAAATTTATCATTTATATAAACATGGAAATCCATCATATGCGCGATTTTTTCAGGATGAATCACCACTTCATTGATGGCACAGCCTACATATTCTGTTTGGCCATTTCGCTCAATAAAAATATCTAATAAAAAGCGTTCTTCTTCAAAATATTCGCCTTTTTCTAGCACTTTTGCTAATTGAGCATAAGCATTTTTCGGGTCAATGTCTGTTAAAAAACCTAAATTCCCGCGGTTAATGCCAATGAGTGAAACATGATATTTTGCTAAAGTGCGCGCACGCCCTAACATATTGCCATCGCCACCAATAACGATGCCTAATTGCGCTTTACAGCCAATTTCATCTAAGCTGGCAAGATGGGATTTAGGAATATCTAATAATTCGCCCACGGCTTGTTCGACTAAAACTTCATAGCCTCGCTCTAACAGCCATTGAAATAAATTCTTGTGCATTTGCAAGGTATTATCGCCACGCGGGCGGCCTAATAAAGCGATGGTGCTAAATGTTGGATGCTTTTCGCAGTGAATTTGATTTGCCATAATTTGCTGATTGGATTTGTTTCCCGCACTTGAATTTACGAAATTTGTCGCTATATTACACGCATTCATTGGGCTTTTCTAGCAAGCTATGCAAGAACGCTTAAATTTTAACATTCAGCAAAATGGAGAATGCAATGTCTGAACAAAAAACAACACAAGAAGAAATGAACGCCTCTGCTGAGGTAGAAAAAGATTTACCCGAACAAGAAAACCAAGAAACTGATGTCTTAGAAGAAGCCATCGCTCGAGTCCAAGAATTAGAAGAACAATTAGTTGAAGCGGGAAAAAAAGAACAAGATCTTTTATTACGCACTCGCGCCGAAATTGATAACATTCGTCGTCGTGCAACGCAAGATGTAGAAAAAGCACATAAATTTGCCTTAGAAAAATTTGCGAAAGATTTATTAGAAACCATCGACAACCTAGAACGCGCTTTAAATGTACCTGCGGAAGAAAATAAAGAAACCGTTAAAGCTTTATATGATGGCGTGGAACTTACGTTAAAAGGTTTATTAAAAACAGTAGAACTTTACGGTATTAAAGCGGTGGGCGCAGTGGGCGAAGATTTTAATCCAGAACTTCATCATGCCATTAAACAAGATAGCGTTGAAGGTTTTGAAGCAAATAAAATCACTCACGTTTTACAAAAAGGTTATACCTTAAATGGTCGCGTTATTCGCCCTGCTATGGTTATGATTTCTGCTTAATTTTTTATAAGACATAATGGTTAAAAATTATTTTAACCATTATTTTTTTATCTTTTAAAGTTTCGCTATGTTAAAAACGCCTCTTACGCAAATTCCGCCACCTTTACTTTTTTTAATTGGCTTAGTTTGCATGTATTTCACGCCTAATTACTTGCCCTTTCCACGTTTTTTTACTCTTGTTGTGATTTTTTTCATTTTATGCACCGTTTTTAGTTTAGGCAGTGTTTTACGTTATCTCTTTAATAAAAAAGCACCTATTAGCCCTTTAAATCTTCATAATACGCAAATTTTATTTACCGACGGATTATATCGTCTAAGTCGTAATCCCATGTATTTAAGTTTAGTTTGGGCTTTAATGGCTTGGTTTTGTTATTTAGGTAATGGCCTTGCCTTTTGGTATATTCCCTTCTTTGTTTATTGGGTAACAGAATTTCAAATTAAAGTCGAAGAAAAAGCCTTATTGCGTCTTTTTGCTCAGGACTATTTGGACTATCAAAGAAATGTTCGGCGTTGGCTCTAATCAATCCAACTCGCGCCGAAAAAATGCTCTCTCATTTTTCGGCGCGAGTATCTTTTAAATAAAAACTTTTCTTTTTTTCGTTAAAAAAGTGCGGATAACAAAGCGATGGTTAAGTTTTTTTCTTAATTTAATTTTTGTGTTTTATTTATTTTAAAACGTGTCTTTTTTATATAAAAATCCCCCTTTTCCTTTTCCTTTTCCTTTTCCTTTTCCTTCAGTGTATGTTTTTTTAACTTATGATAGTTATTTTTTCTATAAAAAACGTGAATTAGATCACATTTAATTTATTTATTTCTTTACAAAGAAAAGAAATAAAATTAGTATTATTCCCCTTTAAAAATCAATATAACCATTTTAAGGGAGAAACCATGAACTCTTTAAACAAACTTTTAAATAATAAGCGTAGTTTACGCGCTGCAATTAACTCTATGTCAATGGAAGAAGCTGAAGCTTGCTTCTTAAAATTGCAAGAAGTTTTAGAAGATCGTCGAGCATTAGAAGCTGAGCGTTTAGCGGAATTAGAAGAAAAAGAACGTGTTATTAATGAACTTCGCGAAAAAATGACCTCTTTTGGTTTATCTGTTGAAGACTTAGGCACAGCCGTCAATCCTCGCCCACATACAACGAAAGGCCGTAAAATTGAACCAAAATACGAATGGTTAGATGAAGAAGGTCATATTCGCCAATGGTCTGGCCGTGGTAATATGCCTGTTGGTTTAAGAACACAATTAGAAACTGAAAATAAACAATTAGAAGATTTTTTAATTAAATAATCCCTCTTTATAAGCAAAAGGACTTTCAAAAGAAAGTCCTTTTTTTATATATTTAACGCTTAGGCTTGCTCAATACCAAATGACATAACTTCAGCAATAGTTTTAGCCCCTAACGCTAACATAATTAAACGATCTACGCCTAAAGCTACCCCTGAAGCATTCGGCATTCCTGCTTTTAATGCCGCAAGAAAACGCACATCAATTTCACGATAAGGTAAACCTAATTTTGCGCGTTCAATATTATCTTCTTCAAAGCGATGTTTTTGCTCTTTATAATCCGTTAATTCACTAAAACCGTTCGCTAACTCTAAACCTTGATAATAAAATTCAAAACGTTCTGCAACACGCAAATCCTCAGAACTAATTTGTGCTAACGCCGCTTGACTTGCAGGGAAATGATATACCGCTATAGGATTTTTTTGCCCAATTTGAGGCTCAACAACAGTACTAAATAAGAATTCTAACAACGTATCACGATCACAGGTTTCAGCATCTTGTAGCTGATATTCTTGCGCTTTTGCGACTAATTCTTCTTGCTGAGCCGATAATGGATCTAAACCTACATATTCTTGAAAAATAAATTGATAACTGACACTTTCAGCGGGCGGACAATCTAAAATCGTTTGCAATAAATCATCCACTTCATTGATTAAACGATACATATCAAAAAATGGGCGATACCATTCTAACATGGTAAATTCAGGATTATGTTTTCTACCCGCTTCTTCGTTACGAAAAACTTTACAAATTTGGAATATCGGACCACTGCCTGCCGTTAATAAACGTTTCATATGATATTCAGGACTGGTCATTAAATATAAGGTTTTTGTTTTTGAATTAAACGGCGAAATATACTCTGTACTAAATGTACTTAAATGCACATCTGTGACACCAAACTCACTTAAAATTGGCGTATTGACTTCCAATAAACCACGGTCACGAAAAAAGCCTCGAATTTGATCCAAAATTTTGGCGCGAGCGATTAAATTCTTAATCGGTGCGCTAGGTTTCCAACTTTGTTCTACTTGTTGAATTTTTTGCTCTAATGTTAAATTTTCTTCTGATATTGTTAAATCATTTTGTGCTAACTTATTCATATTTTTTACATTCCATTTTAATTTCTATGAGGTTTTATTCACTTAATCTTAGTGAAATAATTCTTAACATTTTAGCATTCTTTATCCCTAGCATAAATTAAAATATCCCAAATGATAGTTAAATAATAACGCTTATCATAACAATGATTAATAAGCGATTTTCCCTTACTTTTTTTAAGGAAAAAGTTTGAAGTAGATCACAAAATAGCAAGATTACAGTTATAAGTTAGCATTAAAAGTGGCAGAATATTCTTGCTTTAAAAATTTATTTAAAGAGTATTTTTATTTTACTTTCATCTGCTTAATTGGAGGAATACCGTGCAAATCGAAGAAACTGTAAATGTCGATGTTGCGATTGTTGGTGCTGGTGGTGGCGGTTTACGTACTGCGATTGCAGCTGCAATGGAAAACCCAAACCTTAAAATTGCGTTAATATCGAAAGTGTATCCGATGCGTAGCCATACCGTTGCTGCTGAAGGCGGAGCTGCGGCTGTTATTAAAGAAGAAGATTCCTACGAAAAACATTTCCACGACACGGTCGCCGGGGGGGATTGGTTGTGTGAACAAGATTTAGTGGAATATTTTGTTAAACACTCACCTGTGGAAATGACTCAACTTGAACGTTGGGGTTGTCCTTGGAGCCGTAAACAAGATGGCGATGTTAACGTACGCCGTTTTGGTGGTATGAAAATTGAACGTACTTGGTTTGCTGCCGATAAAACAGGCTTCCATTTATTACACACCCTTTTCCAAACCTCAATGCAATTCCCTCAAATCAAACGTTTTGACGAACATTTCGTACTCGACATCTTAGTTGATGAGGGTCAAGCGCGTGGTGTTGTAGCCATTGATATGATGGAAGGCAAGTTAATGCAAATTAATGCAAAATCTGTGGTTATTGCCACAGGGGGCGGTTGCCGTGCATTCCGTTTTAATACCAATGGTGGCATTGTAACAGGTGATGGTTTATCTATGGCTTATCGTCATGGCGTGCCTTTACGTGATATGGAGTTTGTTCAATATCACCCAACTGGCTTACCAAACACCGGTATTTTAATGACCGAAGGCTGTCGCGGTGAAGGCGGTATTTTAGTGAATAAAGATGGCTATCGTTATTTACAAGATTATGGTCTTGGCCCTGAAACACCAATTGGTAAACCACAAAATAAATATATGGAATTAGGTCCGCGTGACAAAGTTTCTCAAGCTTTCTGGCAAGAATGGAAAAAAGGTAACACCTTAAAAACCTCGAAAGGCGTTGATATTGTCCACCTCGATTTACGTCATTTAGGTGAAAAATATTTACATGAACGTTTACCGTTTATTTGTGAATTAGCCCAAGCTTATGAAGGCGTTGATCCAGTAAAAGAACCTATTCCAGTTCGTCCTGTTGTGCATTACACCATGGGTGGTATTGAAGTTGACCTGAATTGCGAAACACGCATTAAAGGCTTATTTGCTGTCGGCGAATGTGCTTCTTCAGGCTTACATGGCGCAAACCGTTTAGGCTCTAACTCATTAGCTGAACTTGTTGTTTTAGGTCGTGTTGCAGGGGAACATGCCGCTCAACGTGCGATGGAAACCAGCACAGTTAATCAAGAAGCTGTAAACAAACAAGCGCGTGATGTTGTAGCTCGTTTAGAAGCTTTATATCGCCAAGAAGGTAATGAATCTTGGTCTGAAATTCGCGATGAAATGGGCGATGCTATGGAAAAAGGTTGCGGTATTTATCGTACCGAAGAAAGCATGCAAGAAGCCGTAGATAAAATTGCCGAATTAAAAGAACGTTATAAAAAAGTGAAAATTGAAGATCACTCTAACGTCTTTAATACCAATGCGTTATACACCATTGAATTAGGCTATATTTTAGATGTGGCACAATCTATTGCTAATTCAGCGATTCAACGTAAAGAATCTCGTGGTGCTCACCAACGTTTAGACTACACTGAACGCGATGATGAAAATTACTTAAAACACACCTTGGCATTCTATAACGAAGATGGCGCACCGCGCATTGAATACAGTGATGTGAAAATTACCACATCAAAACCTGCAAAACGTGTTTACGGTGCGGAAGCAGAAAAACTTGAAGCCGCAGAAAAAGCGCAACAGGCTAAGGAGTAAAATAATGGCTAATGATGCAATCATGAATGTAGAAGTGCTTCGTTATAATCCTGAAGTGGACGACAAGCCTTATTTAAGAACCTATCAAGTCCCTTATGATAATCAAACCTCTCTTTTAGATGCGCTTGGTTATATTAAAGATAAACTTGAACCTGAACTTGCTTATCGTTGGTCTTGCCGTATGGCCATTTGCGGTTCATGCGGAATGATGGTGAATAATGTACCAAAATTAGCTTGTAAAACTTTCTTGCGCGATTACAGCGGTCATATGCGCATTGAACCTTTAGCTAATTTCCCTATTGAACGAGATTTAGTTGTTGATTTAAGCCACTTTATCGAAAGTTTAGAAAGCATTAAACCTTATATCATTGGCAATGAAGCACCGCCTTTAGATGGCAACCCACATCCAAGTGCGGAATTAGCAAAAAGCCGTACCAAACAAACCCCAGCGCAATTAGAGAAATTCCGTCAATTCTCAATGTGTATTAACTGTGGTTTATGTTACGCAGCTTGCCCGCAATTTGGTTTAAACCCTGAATTTATCGGTCCTGCGGCCATCACCCTTGCACGCCGTTATAATCTTGATAACCGTGACCATGGTGAAGAAGAACGTATGAAACTCTTAAATAGCGAAAATGGTGTTTGGAGTTGTACTTTCGTTGGTTACTGTTCGCAAGTTTGTCCGAAAAATGTTGACCCTGCCGCAGGGGTTAACCAAGGGAAAGTTGAAAGTGCGAAAGACTTCGTTATTGCAATGTTAAAACCAGGAAAATAAGGAGGGAAACATGTCTTTAAGTAAGCGTAAACCTTATGTGCGCGAAATGACCGCTTCTTGGTGGAAGAAAAATCCGTTTTATAAACTTTATATTGTGCGTGAATCCACGGCTTTATTTTCCATTTGGTTTAGCTTAATTTTGCTTTACGGCACAATTTGCTTAACTCGCTCAACGAATTTCTTAATCGGTTATTCGGAATTTGTGAGCTTTTTACAAAATCCATTAGTGGTTATTTTAAACATCGTGGCATTAGGTGCAGCGCTATTAAATACCGTCACGTATTTTAATATGACGCCGAAAGTCATGAATTTAATTGTTAAAGGTGAAAAACTTAATCCTAAGGTTGTAACAGGCGCACTTTGGGTCGTTACAGCAATCGTAAGCTTTTTCGCTTTATTATTCCTTTTCATTTAACGGGGAGAAATTATGAAAGATCAAAAACGTTCTAATGAACCACCTGTTTGGTTGATGTTTGGTGCAGGTACTAGCATTAGTGCTATCTTTTTCCCTGTTTTAATTTTAATCGTTGGTTTTTTATTACCTTTCGGTTTAATAAATGAAAATGGTCTTAGAAATATCTATCTCTTCATCAATTCTTGGTGGGGACAAGTTATTTTGCTTGCGGTTTTAATTTTCCCAGTTTGGGGCGCTTTACACCGCATTCATCATGGCTTACACGATTTTAAAATCCATTTACCAGGTAGCGCGGCCATTTTCTATGGCTTAGCCACATTATTTAGCATTTTAGCGTTCTTCGCTGTGCTATAACTTCTAACAAAGGGCGTGAAATGACGCCCTTTTTTTTCATCTTAGTTTTTTCATCTTTTCTTTTTCCGTTTCTTTTTTCTTAGTTTTTTCTTAATTTTTTTCTTTTGCGCTTGGGTCTTAGCTTAACTTTATGCCCTCTCGCGCCGAAATTTTGTAGAAAAAAACCTTAAACATTCTTGGAACATTTAAGGCTTTTATGATTTTTATTGCGTGTTATGACCAAATATCTTCATCTACACCGCGTTTTAATAATTCAGGGTGTTCTTGAATATTAAGTACGGGTTCATCAATACCAGCTGAAAGTTGACGCTGATAATCTTTTAATAAAGACCACACAATTGGCGATAAGAAAACAATCGAACCTAAGTTGATTAAAGCCATAATCGCCATCACGGTATCAGCAAAACTCCAAACAATCGTGCCTGAATTAACTGCGCCGAAATAAACGAAAAATAACACCACTAAACGGAAAACGACAATAAAGCTCATACGGTTTTTGATAAAACGCACATTGCTTTCAGCGTAAGCATAGTTACCAATAATCGAAGAAAAAGCGAATAATAATAAAATAAAGGCTAAGAAATGTACGCCAAATTCGCCCACATGATAACTTAATGCTTGTTGCGTTAAGGAAATATTCGTTAAGCCTGAGTTATAGCTATCAGAAAGTAAAATTACCACCGCAGTACAAGTACATACCACCATAGTATCAACAAATACGCCCAGCATTTGAATTAAACCTTGGCTCGCTGGATGCTTAACCGACGCGGAAGCCGCAGCATTTGGTGCTGACCCCATACCCGCTTCGTTTGAGAATAAACCACGTTTAATCCCAAATAACATCGCTTTAGAGAAAATCGCGCCAAACATACCGCCAGCCATAGCTTCAAAGTTAAAAGCACTATGCACAATGCCAGAAAGGATAGCTGGAATACGATCAATATGCATACCAACAATAATCACGGCCATAATTAAATAAAAGAGCGCCATAGTTGGCACCACTCGCGCCGAAACTTTGCCGATACGCTTTACGCCACCGAAAATAATCAAGCCTGTTAAGAAAACTAATCCTGCGCCCACATATTCCGCTTGCCATTTCCAAGCATTATGCGTGGCTTCTACGATGGCATTGGACTGCACGGCATTAAAAGCAAAACCAAAGGTGAAAATTAAGGCACAAGCAAAACAAATGGCTAAAAACGGCGAATGTAAGCCTTTCGTAATATAATAAGCGGGCCCGCCTCGAAATGAACCATCTGGATTTTTAACTTTAAATAATTGCGCCAACGTCGATTCAGCAAAAGCACTCGACATACCGATCAATGCGGTTACCCACATCCAAAAAACAGCGCCTTCACCGCCTAATGCGATAGCTGTGGCAACCCCACCGATATTCCCCACACCGACTCGGCTAGCAAGTCCTGTGGCAAAGGCTTGGAAAGGCGTTAATGCGTTACTGTCTGTTGTGCGTCCAAACCACATTTCGCGTAAACTTTCTGGAAATAAGCGAAATTGCACAAAACCTGTACTCACAGTAAAAAAGATCCCAACGCCTAATAACGTAATGGTCGTAATATCCCAAAGTGGGCCATCAAAGGTGCTAACAAACCACGTTAATAACCTTTCAAAAACGGAAATAATTTCGGATAACATTTTTTCTCCTTTGTGATAAAAATTCCTAATGCAAAAATTTAAAGACTGCATTCTAGCTTTTTTTTGAGTTATTTTTAAATAAAAAATAATATTTTTATTCTTTTTGAGTTAAAAAATAAAAAATACGGCACTTTTTCAGATGATTTATTAAAAATAGGCGATATTTTTTAGATTTATTATTATTTTTAAAAAACTAAAAAAA
>JAHHQY010000018.1 GCA_020026115.1 Actinobacillus sp.
TTTGAAAATAAAGCGTTTAAAATGAGTTTGAAATCTTCAAGGTTTGTGGTTTTAAAAACCAAAAAACTAAAGCTAATAAAATTAAATGTGATAAAAATTGCTAAGGCTTTTGTTGCACGATTTCCTTGAGAAAGGCAATTTTTATGCTTCGGAAAAATTTTATTTAAGAGATTTTGTAAAATTAAAGCAACACCATGTAAGGCCCCCCAAATAGCAAAGTTTAAACTTGCGCCATGCCAAATACCAGAAAGAAAAAAAGCGATAAATAAATTGCGTTGTTTTCGCCAAAATCCTACGCAATTACCACCTAAAGGAATATAAATATAATCACGAATCCAAGTAGAAAGACTAATATGCCAACGGTTCCAAAAGTCTTGCACATTGGTGGCGCGTAAGGGCATATTAAAGTTAAAAGGAAGTTGAAAACCAAGCAACATAGCAAGGCCAATAACTAAATCTGAATAACCAGAAAAATCAAAAAAAAGTTGGAAAGTATAGGCGTAAATCCCCGCGAGAATGTCAAGAGAATGAAAGTCCATAGGATTATCAAAAACAGGCGTGACAAGATATTCACTTAAATCCCCCGCAAACCACCATTTTTTTGCAATACCTAATAAAATTAAACTACAAGCTAAGGCAGGATTGATGAGGTAACGAGGCTGTTTTAATTGTGCCAAAAATCCCTTTTGTACGCCTAATTTGCTTTTAAAGTCATCAACGCGAATAATCGGCCCTGAGGTAACAGTAGGAAAAAAGCTAAAATGTAGCAAGGTTTCAGAGAAAGACAATTTCATCTCATTATTTTTATATAAAGAGGTTAAATAAGCGATGGACTGGAAGACATAATAAGAAAGCCCAAGAGGCATTAAAAAATCGAAATTTTCAGCGAAGCCAAACGGATTAAAAAGAGATTTAAAAAAGTCAAAATATTTAAAAACAGCCAAGACACTTACGGCAGAAAAAAGCCCTAAAATAAACCAAAATTTGCGCGCTTTTTTTTCATGTTGCACAATTTTTTCGCTAATCATAAATATGATGACAGCATAAATTAACACGACAAAAGCAAAGAAAGGTTCTGCGTAATAAAGCAGTCCAATACTGGCTAAGGTTAAGAGCTGATTTTGCCATTTACCTTGTAAATAGAGTAACCAAAAAAGAAAAAAGAAAATAAAAAATTCAATAGAAAGAATGGGCATAATAAGATTTTTTTTAAATAGCAGAAAACCCTAAAGAATGAACTTTAGGGTTTTTATTAAGAATAAAATTATAAACTTTCAGTAAAAGTACGTGTAATCACATCACGTTGTTGTTCAGGTGTTAAGGAATTAAAGCGCACGGCATAACCTGAAACACGAATGGTTAATTGCGGGTATTTTTCAGGGTGTTTTACAGCATCTTCTAAGGTTTCACGGCTTAACACATTGACATTTAAATGTTGACCACCTTCTACTTTCACCGTAGGTTGTACATCTAAAGGGATTTCACGGTATGTTATTTCACCTAATTCTGCAACAGGTAAAATTTGATCTTCGGCAAAATCGCCTTTACTGGCTACACAACGAACTTCGCCTTTTTCTTCATCTAATAACCAAAATGAATGGATAAGAGCGGGGTTAGTTGCTTGGGTAATTTGAATGCCTTTAATCATAATAGGTTCCTTATTTTTATTTAAAAGTCGCGTCGATTGTAAAGAAATTTCAGCGTATTTCAACAAATTTATACATTATTTTACCTATTAATGGTAAAGGTGATAGCAATCTTTAAATGATAAAAAAATATCAATTGAATAAATCGATAAGACAAAAATAGAAAATTGATCTTCTCTTCTTTATAATCCCATTTTATTTATAGAAGGAGAGGTTATGTTAACTTGGCACGATGTTTTGGGAGAAGAGAAGGAAAAACCCTATTTTCAACAAATTTTGGCTTTTGTCGCAAAAGAGCGATCTTTAGGAAAAGCCATTTTCCCCGCACCACAGGATGTATTTAATGCCTTTAAATTAACGCCTTTTGAAAAAGTACGCGTCGTGATTTTAGGTCAAGATCCTTATCATGGGATTGGGCAAGCTCATGGGTTGGCTTTTTCCGTACAAAAAGGTGTAAAAACACCGCCATCATTAGTCAATATTTACAAAACGTTAGCCAAAGAATATGCCCATTTTCGTATTCCTCAGCATGGTAATTTAACGGAATGGGCAGAACAAGGCGTGTTACTTTTAAATACCGTCCTCACCGTAGAACAAGGGAAAGCGCATTCACATGCGCAAATTGGTTGGGAACAATTTACAGATAAAGTCATTGAAGTGTTAAATGCACAAGGCGAGCATCTCGTTTTTTTATTATGGGGTGCGCATGCTCAAAAGAAAGGACAGTTTATTGATCGTAAAAAACATTGTGTTTTAAAAGCGCCTCATCCATCGCCCCTGTCCGCACATCGTGGTTTTTTTGATTGTGGGCATTATACTCAAACTAACGATTATTTACGTCAACATCATTTGCCAGAAATTCATTGGCAAATTAGCGAAGAAGAGGAGGCAAAATGTTAGCCATTATTTCTCCGGCGAAAACCTTAGATTTTTCAGAAAATTACCCTAAAACCGAGGTCACAGAGCCTGAATTATTAAAGGAAAGCGAACAATTAATTCAATCTTGCCAAGCTTTAAATCCCGCCCAATTGGCAAGCTTAATGAAAATTAGTGATAAATTAGCGTGTTTAAATGTTGCTCGTTTTGGCTCATGGACGGCAAAACATAGCTTGCAAAACTCAAAACCCGCCATTTATGCTTTTCAAGGTGAAGTGTATACAGGCTTATCGGCATTAAGTTTAAGTAGCGAGCAAATTGATTTTGCTCAACAACATTTACGCATACTTTCAGGGCTTTATGGCGTATTAAAACCATTAGATTTAATGCAACCTTATCGTCTTGAAATGGGAACCAAATTAACAAACCCTAAAGGTAAAAACTTATACGATTTTTGGGGACAGATTATTACAGAAAAATTACAAAAAGCCTTAGCGGAACAAGAAGATAACATTTTGCTTAATTTAGCGTCCGAGGAATATTTTAAAAGTGTAAAAAAAGAAACATTACAAGCTCGCATTATCAAACCTATTTTTTTAGACCAAAAAAAGGGTAAATATAAAGTAATCAGTTTTTATGCTAAAAAAGCCCGAGGTTTAATGTGTCGTTATCTGATTGAAAATAAAATAAAAAACGTAGAAGAGTTAAAAAATTTTAGGGCGGAAGGCTATTATTTTGAGCCAAAGGAAAGCACTCAAAATGAATGGGTTTTTAAACGTGATGAAAGTGTTAAAAGCGCTTTACAAGGAAATTAGTTTAAATTTTAAGCGCGAAAGATTGAGCTAAAACGCATAAATTTTAAATTTCATGTGCAGGATTTTACTTATCCTGCATTTTTTTTTATTTAAAAAATAAGCCGAGATTTACCCCTTGTGGGGCAGAATATTTTGCGAAAAAAAACGAAAAATTGTGCTATCATCTGCGCATAAAAAAACCGCTCAAAATGAGCGGTAAAAATAGCCTAAATTTTAGGATATTGAATGAACAGGAAGTAAAAAGTAACTTAAAAAGTTACTCGCTCGGTTTCCCGAACAATATGCAAACACAACATCATACTTATCTCTGAAAACTCATCGCTAAGTACGGCGTAAATTTTATGGAAAAGCGCGGCGACTAACAAGGGATAAATTTTGATAATAAAGATTAAAAAAACTAATCACTTTTGCATTTTTTCATCGTAAAATCAACAAATAACACTTGGACAAGATTATGTATAAACGTTTGCCCCCTTTAAATTCTCTTAAAGCTTTTGAATGTTCCGCTCGTCATTTAAGCTTTACGAAAGCCGCAGAAGAATTGTGTGTGACGCAAGCGGCAATTAGCCATCAAATTAAACTGTTAGAAGATTTTTTAAACATTCAGTTGTTTTATCGAAAAAATCGCACTCTCGAATTGACCGAATTAGGCGCGCATTATTTTGCTGATATCAGCAAAATTTTTAATCGTTTAACGGAAGCCACAAAGAAAATTTTAGTGCAAAAAAATGAACAGCATTTATCAATTTATGCTCCGCAAACTTTTGGTATGCAATGGCTGGTTCCACATTTAAATGATTTTAATCGCCAACACCCAGGGATTGAAGTTCGTTTAAATGGTTTAGATCAAGATGAAGGTTTCTTTAAAAACAACGATACAGACGTAGCCATTTATTACGGATGGGGGGATTGGAAGCATTTCCAAGTGGAAAAATTAGTCGATGGCGAATTAGTTATGCTTGCATCGCCAAAACTATTAAGCGAACAGCCGATTTTTACGCCAGAAGATTTATTGCAACATAATTTAATTCATATTCACGATCATGAAAACTGGCAAAGTATGGCAGATTATTTACAAGTAGAGGGCTTAGACATTCAGCATGGCGCTTTATTTAGTCATACTTTTATGGCTTTGCAAGCGGCCGTGCATGGACAAGGGGTGGTGTTGGCAAATCGTGCTTTAGCACAAAAAGAAATTAAGCAAGGGAATTTACAACGGATTTTACCTCAGAAAACCCTACGAGATCCGAAGTCTTTCTATATGATCAATCAAGTAGAAAAAAATAATAACGAACAAATTAACGCATTCAAAGAATGGATTTTACGAACAATTAAAAAGGAACAAGATGAATAAAATTATGCTTTATTGCCGTCAAGGCTTTGAAAAAGAAGCGGCGGCAGAAATTATGGATAAAGCCACAGAATTAGGATTGTTAGGCTTTGCGCGCGCACAAGAAAATACAGCATATGTGATTTTTGAATGTTATCAAGCAGGCGATGCTGATGAATTAGCGCGCCGTTTACCCGTAAGTGAATTGATTTTTGCACGTCAGTTGGTGGTGATTTCCGATTTATTGCAAGAGTTAGATCCGCAAGATCGCATTTCGCCAATTGTGGAAACCTATCAAAAAATCGCTAAAACGCTAAATCTTGCGCAAAGTGTGGATGTTTGGGTAGAAAGTGCCGATACAAATGAAGCGAAGTCCTTATTAACATTTTGTCGAAAATTTACCGTGCCATTACGTCAAGCGCTTCGTAAACAAGGTTGGTTAAAAGCACTCGCACCGAAAAAAGGCATTCAGTTACATGTGGTTTTTGTGAAAAACAATGCCTGCTATGTTGGCTATTCTTACCGAGCTTCACATAACCCGCATTTTATGGGCATTATGCGCCTACAATTCCCTAAAGATGCGCCAAGTCGTTCCACTTTAAAATTAGAAGAAGCCATTTTAAGTTTTTTCACTCGCGCCGAAGAAAAGGCTCGCTTTAATGACAATCAAATTGGTGTGGATTTAGGCGCCTGCCCTGGCGGATGGACTTATCAACTTGTTAAACGAGGCGTTTTTGTTTATGCCGTAGACCACGGCAAAATGGCGAGCAGTTTATTTGATACTGGACGTATCGAACATTGCCCAGAAGACGGCTTTAAATTTCAACCGCCAAAACGTAAAAAGGTGCAATGGTTGGTATGCGATATGGTGGAAAAACCAAGTCGAATTGCTAAGTTAATGGGGAAATGGTTGTTAAATGGTTGGACGCAAGAAGCCATTTTCAATTTAAAACTGCCCATGAAAAAACGTTATCAAGAAGTGCAAAGTTGCTTGCAAATGTTAGGCGATATGTTAAGCGCAGAAAATAAAGCCTTTGAAATGCAAGCAAAACAGCTGTATCACGATCGTGAAGAAATTACCGTACATGTGCGCGTGAAAGCATAAAAGATCCTTACGATCTTCACAGAAGTTTCTTAGCTAAAATAACTGTATAAAAGCACACTGTAAAAATAAGCATAACCCAATAAGAGGATACAAAAGGCAATAGGATGGATGTTTCAGATTTACTTGAAGGTTTAAACGACAAACAACGAGAAGCAGTAGGCGCACCTTTAGGCAATTACTTAGTTTTAGCGGGCGCAGGAAGCGGGAAAACACGCGTCTTGACCCATCGCATTGCTTGGTTAATTGGTGTTGAAGGCGTACGTGAAAATCATATTATGGCGGTAACCTTTACCAATAAAGCGGCCGCCGAAATGCGTCAACGTATTGAAAAACGACTTTCTGTGGACGGAGAGCGCCGTTTATTTGGTATGTGGGTTGGCACTTTTCATAGCATTGCGCACCGAATTTTGCGCTCTTATTACAATGACGCGAAGTTACCGCAAGATTTTCAAATTTTAGATGCTGAAGATCAGTTGCGTTTAGTAAAAAAATTGATGAAATTACATCAATTTAATGAAAAATCCTATCCGCCTAAACAAGCTTGTTGGTACATTAATCATCATAAAGAAGAAGGCCGTCGCCCTAAAGATATTGCCCATGGGAATGATCGTCAAGAACGCGAATGGGTGCGTATTTATCAACTTTATCAAGAAACCTGTGATCGTGCAGGCTTAGTTGATTTTGCCGAATTGTTATTGCGTGCTTATGAATTATGGAAAAATAAACCCTTAATTTTGCAACATTTTCAACAACGCTTTTCGCAAATTTTAGTCGATGAATTTCAAGATACGAACTTTATTCAATACGAATGGATTAAATTACTCGCAGGTCAAACGGGTAATGTGATGATTGTCGGCGATGACGATCAATCTATTTATGGTTGGCGTGGCGCCCGCGTTGAAAATATTCAATACTTTTTACAAGATTTTAAAGGCGCAGAAACGATTCGTTTGGAACAAAATTATCGTTCTACGGGAAATATTTTACAAAGTGCCAACCAGTTAATTGCGAATAATGAAGGGCGGTTAGGCAAAAATTTATGGACGGCAGGCGAAAAAGGTGACCCTATTGGCGTTTATGCCGCCTTTACGGAACAAGATGAGGCCTTGTATGTGGCAGGGCAAATTGAAAAATGGCAAGAACAAGGCGGAAATTTAATGCAATGTGCCATTTTATACCGTAGCAATAGCCAATCGCGGGTGCTGGAAGATGCCTTACTACGGATGAAAATTCCTTATCGCATTTATGGTGGTTTACGTTTCTTTGAACGACAAGAAATTAAAGATACTTTGGCGTATTTGCGTTTAATTGCAAATCCAAATGATGATGCCGCTTTTGAGCGCGTGATCAATACACCAACGCGCGGAATTGGTGAAAGAACGATGGATATTTTGCGCCAATTAACGCGTGAACGTTCAATAACCTTATGGCAAGCCTTACAAATTGCCCTTAATGAACCTTTAATGAGCAATCGTTCTGCCACTGCTTTATTACGTTTTGCTGAATTGATTCAAAATTTACGCGAAGAAACGGCAGAAATGCCACTTTTTGCCCAAACAGACTTTGTGATTAAACATTCTGGTTTATACGCAATGTATGAAAAAGAAAAAGGCGACAAAGGGGAAGTGCGTATTGAAAACTTGGAAGAGTTAGTGACTGCGACCAAAGAGTTTATGAAACCTGCAGAAGCGGAAGAAATGAGTGATTTAACGGCTTTTTTAACTCATGCCTCGTTAGAAGCCGGTGAAAATCAGGCTTCAGAAAATCAAGAAGCGGTACAAATGATGACGTTACATGCCGCGAAAGGTCTGGAATTTGATCGCGTCTTTATGGTAGGCGTCGAAGAGGGTATTTTCCCAAGTGCGCGCGCTTTAGAAGAACCAGGGCGCTTGGAAGAAGAACGCCGTTTAGCTTATGTGGGCATTACGCGGGCGAAAAAATGTTTAACTTTATGTTATGCAGAAAGTCGTCGTATGTATACAAAAGAAGAAACTCATCATCCTTCACGATTTATTAAAGAATTGCCTGAAAATTGCCTTCAAGAAGTTCGCTTACGCGGTAAAGTGACTCGTGCTTATCATCAAGGTGTCGCAAGGGCTAATACGCAAAGCTTAAATTTAGCTCAAAGTGAATGGCGTTTAGGGCAAAAAGTGCAACATGCGCGTTTTGGGACAGGCGCGATTATTAATATTGAAGGCGCAGGCGAACATACGCGTTTACAAATTGCCTTTCAAGGGGAAGGCATTAAATGGTTAATGGCAAGATTAGCCAAATTAGAAAAAATCAATTAAAAAGTTAAAGGAAAGCTATGCGATTAGATAAATTTTTAGCGGAAAATACAGGCTTAACACGTTCACAAGCAAGCCGTTTATTACGTCAAGGGTTGGTGGACGTGAATGGCCAAATGGAAAAATCGGGTGCGAAAAAAGTAAGCGAAAATGATGAAATTCGCTTAGAAGGGGAAACCTTAGCTTGGTACCATGCTGGGCAATACATTATGCTCAATAAACCACAAGGTTATGTTTGTAGTAATGATGAACAAGATTATCCGAGTATTTTACAATTTTTTGCCTATCCCTTAGCGGGGAAATTGCATAGCGCAGGGCGATTAGATGTTGATACAACAGGCTTAGTTTTAATGACAGATGATGGCAAGTGGTCACATCGCATCACATCACCAAAACATGAATGTGAAAAAACCTATTTAGTCACCTTGGCCGATCCGATTGAAGAAAATTATGTTAACGCCTTTGCAGAAGGCATTTTATTACGCGGTGAAAGCACCCTAACCAAACCGGCAACCTTGGAAATTTTAGATGACTATCAAGCGAATTTAACCATTCGGGAAGGGCGTTATCATCAAGTCAAACGAATGTTTGCCGCCTTAGGGAATAAAGTTATCGGCTTGCATCGCTGGCGTATTGGAAACATTGTGTTAGATGAAAATTTAGCGGAAGGGGAATGGCGTGCATTAACGGCGCAAGAACAGGAACTTTAACTCATTCGCACCGAAAAATAGGATGTCTTTTTTTTCGGCGCGAGTTAACTAAAAAAAACTTGCGTGAGATCTCAATATTGAAAATTGTTTATTGAATTTGTTGACAGACCCTTTTAAACTCTAAAAAGTTTTTATTTTTATTCCGAGAAGGAGAACTTATGAAAGTTGCAGTATTAGGCGCCGCAGGTGGCATTGGTCAAGCATTAGCATTATTGTTAAAAATTCAATTACCCGCAGGCTCTAAATTAGCCTTATATGATATTGCCCCTGTTACCCCTGGGGTCGCAGTGGATGTGAGTCATATTCCAACGGATGTAGAAGTAGAAGGTTTTGGCGGTGAAGACCCAACCTTAGCCTTACAAGGTGCGGATGTGGTGTTAATTTCTGCAGGCGTAGCGCGTAAACCTGGTATGGATCGTAGCGATTTATTCAATATTAACGCGGGCATCGTGAAAGGCTTAATTGAAAAAGTGGCTTTAGTTTGCCCTAAAGCTTGCGTGGGAATTATTACAAACCCTGTTAATACCACGGTTGCTATCGCAGCGGAAACCTTGAAAAAAGCCGGTGTTTACGACAAACGTAAATTATTCGGTGTGACAACGTTAGATATTTTACGTTCTGAAACCTTTGTTTCCGCTTTACAAGGCTTAAATGTTGCGCGCACACAAGTGCCTGTCATTGGCGGACATTCAGGCGTCACCATTTTACCATTACTTTCTCAAGTGCCTTTTGCCCAATGGAATGAAGGTGAAGTGGAAGCGTTAACTCAACGTATTCAAAATGCAGGGACTGAAGTTGTTAATGCTAAAGCAGGCGGGGGAAGTGCAACCCTTTCTATGGCGCAAGCCGCTGCACGTTTTGCGCTTTCATTAGTAAAAGCTTTATCAGGTGAAACCATTGTGGAATGCACTTATGTGGAAGGCGACGGTAAATACGCTCGTTTCTTCTCTCAACCTGTGCGTTTAGGCTCTGAGGGCGTTGAAGAAATTTTACCAATTGGTACATTAAGCGAATTTGAACAAAATGCTTTAGAAAATATGTTACCAACATTACGCAAAGACATTGAGCTAGGCGAAAATTTCGTAAATAAATAAATCCCATACAAAAAGCAACCCCAAGTTAAACCTTGGGGTTTTTATTTTTTATAAAGACAAGTTAAGTTTTCATAGGCTTTGGACGGTTTTTTCTTTTTTAATGGGTGTAATTGCTTTATAATACGCGGAATTTTTTGATTGAATTTTACAGGAGCAAAAGGTGGAAAAACCAATTTATAAACGTATTTTGCTAAAACTTAGTGGTGAAGCATTACAAGGCGCAGAGGGCTTCGGAATTGACCCATCAATTCTTGATCGTATGGCATTAGAAATTAAAGAATTAATTGAAATGGGCGTTGAAGTTGGGGTCGTAATTGGTGGTGGAAACCTATTCCGTGGTGCGAAATTAGCGAAAGCAGGAATGAATCGTGTTGTAGGCGATCATATGGGTATGTTGGCTACGGTTATGAATGGTTTAGCTTTACGCGATGCTTTATTCCGTTCAGATGTGAATGCAAAATTGATGTCGGCTTTTCAATTAAATGGTATTTGTGATACTTATAATTGGTCTGAAGCCATTAAAATGTTACGTGAAAAACGCGTTGTTATTTTCTCAGCAGGAACAGGTAGTCCTTTCTTTACCACCGATTCTGCCGCTTGTTTACGCGGGATTGAAATTGAAGCAGACGTTGTATTAAAAGCAACAAAAGTTGAAGGTGTTTATGATTGCGACCCTGCAAAAAATGCAGAAGCGAAATTATATTCTCACCTAACATACAACGATGTTATTGAAAAAGAATTAAAAGTAATGGACTTAGCCGCCTTTACCTTAGCACGCGATCATCATTTACCGATTCGTGTCTTTAATATGGGTAAACCTGGTGCATTACGCAATGTAATTTTAGGTCGCCAAGAAGGCACCTTAGTTTGTGAAGAATAATTTGTTAAAAAAAGGAACCTAACGTGATTAATGAAATCAAACAAGATACGCAAGCGCGTATGGAAAAAAGCTTAGAAACGTTTAAAAACCACATTTCTAAAGTACGTACTGGCCGTGCACAACCAAGTTTATTAGATGGTATTCAAGTTGAATATTACGGTGCGGCAACCCCATTACGTCAATTAGCGAACGTTGTGGCTGAAGATGCTCGTACTTTAGCGGTAACAGTTTTTGATCGTAGTATGATTGCAGCGGTAGAAAAAGCAATTTTAACTTCTGATTTAGGCTTAAACCCAGCCTCTGCTGGCGCAACAATTCGTGTACCACTTCCACCATTAACGGAAGAACGCCGTCGTGATTTAATTAAAATCGTAAAAGGTGAAGCAGAACAAGGTAAAATTGCGGTACGTAACATTCGTCGTGATGCCAATGATCAAATCAAAGCTTTATTGAAAGATAAAGAAATCAGTGAAGATGATGAACGCAGAGCGCAAGATGAAATTCAAAAAATTACCGATCTTTATGTGAAAAAAGTTGATGAAGCTTTAGCAGATAAAGAAAAAGAATTATTGGATTTCTAATTTTTTGACGTTCAAATCATGAAAGGGCGCATCTCGGCGTCCTTTTTTCTATTAAGGCAGTAAGGATAAACTATGCAACAAAATTTAGTGATTTTAGGTTCAACAGGTTCCATTGGTGAAAGTACACTTTCGGTTATTCAACATAATCCGACTAAATATCGTGCTTTTGCACTCGTTGGTGGAAAAAATGTAGAAAAAATGACGGCGCAATGTTTACGCTTTCAACCTGAATTTGCTGCCTTAGCCGATACAACACTCGCGCCGAAATTAAGTGAAAACTTAAAATCAGCAGGATGTAAAACGAAAGTGTTAGCAGGCGAAAAAGCCATTTGTGAATTAGCCTCTCACCCTAAAGCCGATCAAGTGATGGCGGCGATTGTGGGCGCAGCAGGTTTATTACCAACACTTTCTGCTATTAAAGCGGGCAAACGTATTTTATTAGCCAATAAAGAAAGTTTGGTCACTTGCGGACAGCTTTTTTTAGATGAAGTGAAGAAAAATAAAGCCCGATTATTGCCTGTTGATAGCGAACATAATGCAATTTTTCAGTCATTACCGAGCGAAGCGCAAGAAAATATTGGTTTTTGTCCTTTAAAAGAATTAGGTGTCAGTAAAATCGTGTTAACGGGGTCAGGCGGGCCTTTTCGTTATACAGCCTTAGAAGAGTTTGAACACATTACGCCAGAACAAGCCATAGATCATCCGAATTGGTCTATGGGACGTAAAATCTCTGTGGATTCTGCCACGATGATGAACAAAGGATTAGAATATATTGAAGCGCGTTGGCTATTTAATGCCAGTGCGGATGAAATGGAAGTGATTATTCATCCTCAGTCAATTATTCACTCTATGGTGCGTTATATTGACGGTTCTGTAATAGCTCAAATGGGCAATCCAGATATGCGTACACCAATTGCAGAAACGATGGCTTATCCAGCGCGAATTCTGTCTGGCGTAGAACCCTTAGATTTTTATCAATTAAATGGGCTGACCTTTTTAAAACCTGATTTTGCCCGTTATCCATGTTTAAAATTGGCCATCGATGCTTTTGCCGCAGGACAATATGCCACAACCGCTATGAATGCCGCCAATGAAATTGCGGTAGAAGCGTTTTTAAACAGACAAATTAAATTTACTGACATTGCTAAATTAAATCAGCAAGTAGTAGAAAAAACACCGAGTATTGTCATTAACAGTGTGGAAGATGTACTGGAAACCGATAAAGTTGCTCGCATTTTAGCAAAAGAGCAGTTAGCTCGCTTTTAACTCTTTTTTACGCTGTGCTAAAATTTGGGCGTAAAAAATAATAGAGAACAATTTATGACAATAGATCAACAAGAAAAGAAGATGCCACAGCACGTTGCCATTATTATGGATGGCAACGGGCGTTGGGCAAAACAAAAAGGGCGAATGCGTATTTTTGGGCATAAAAATGGTGTAAAAGCCGTACAAGAAGCCGTCACTTACGCAAGTAAGCAAGGGATTAAATATATGACCTTGTATGCCTTTAGCAGTGAAAATTGGCAAAGACCTGAAAAAGAAGTGTCCGCTTTAATGTTGCTTTTTATGCAAGCCTTAGAAAAACAAAGCCAAGAGTTACATAAAAATAATATTAAATTAAAAATTATTGGCGATTGCACAAAGTTTAGTGAAAAATTACAGGCGAAAATTCAAGAAGTTGAACGCTTAACACAACATAATACGGCATTAACTTTATATATTGCAGCTAATTACGGTGGACGTTGGGATATTTTGCAAGCCGCGCAAAAATTTGCACAAAAAAGCCAACAAGATCAAGAATTTTTAGCAAATGCCACAGAAGAAGATTTTGAAAAATTATTAATGACAAGTGAAGCCCCACCCGTAGATTTATTGATTCGCACCAGTGGCGAGTTGCGCATTAGTAATTTTTTATTATGGCAATTAGCTTATGCAGAATTGTATTTTACGGATGTATTATGGCCAGATTTTAATCAAGATGTTTTTCATCAGGCCGTGCTAAATTTTCAACAACGAAAACGCCGTTTTGGCGCCCTATAATCAAAAGAGGACTTTTTTGTGCTTAAAGAACGTATTTTATCAGCGATTGTTTTATTAGCAGTTATTCTTACTGCCTTATTTTTATTTAATCCTTTCTTCTTTTCTTTAACCCTTGGTGTCGTGGTCACATTAGCGGTTTGGGAATGGACGCAATTTGCGGGCATTAAACAAAAATTTTGGCGTTTATTCGTAGCAGGATTATTTGCCTGCTTTGTTTTTGTATGGCTTTACAGTAGCGCCGATGATTTAAATGCAGGGCGAGTTTTTGTTGACGTTGCTCAGCCGATTTTCTTCATCTCGGTGCTTTGGATTATGGTGGCTTTTGGTTTAGTCGTAAGCTATCCAGCTTCGGCTAAATTATGGCGTAAATCAACTTTCTTACAGTTTGTTTTCGCAGTTTGTACTCTTATTCCTTTCCTTTTAGGGGTATTACGTTTACGTTTAGATAACTATGTACAAGCCCCTCAACACGGCGTTATGTTGTTACTTTATGTGTTTATTTTAGTTTGGGCTGCCGATTCTGGTGCTTATTTTGCAGGTCGAGCTTTAGGTAAACATAAACTCGCGCCGAAAGTTTCGCCGGGAAAAACTTGGGAAGGGGTGATTGGCGGATTACTCAGTGCGGGCCTTTTTGCTTACCTTTTTCTGCATTATTTTGCAAAAGACGCATTCCAAGTTCCAGCGCAAGGCTTTATTGCACTTTCGATGGTTACCGTTGCCGTTTCGGTTTTGGGCGACTTAACGGAAAGTATGTTTAAACGCGAAGCGGGAATTAAAGATAGTAGCCAATTAATTCCAGGCCATGGCGGTGTGTTAGACCGAATTGATAGCTTAGCGGTAGCCGTGCCATTTTTTACATTCTTTTATTTTTACGTACTGTAAGGCGGTAAGAAAATGACATTTCTTTGGTCAATTTTTGGTTTTATTATTGCAATTAGTTTATTGGTGACCGTACATGAGTACGGACATTTTTGGGCTGCGCGCCGTTGTGGTATTAAAATTGAACGCTTTTCTCTTGGCTTTGGGAAAGTGCTTTGGGCAAAGAAAGATAAATATGGCACAGAATTTGCCCTTTCCGCCATTCCATTAGGCGGTTACGTCAAAATGCTTGATGAACGACAAGAAACTGTGCCTTCGAATTTAAAAAAATATGCGTTTAATCATAAGCCATTATGGCAACGAATGTTTGTGGTGAGCGCAGGACCTTTAGCCAACTTTTTATTGGCGATTGTACTCTATACCGCAATGTTTATGCTGGGTGTACCGAATGTGCGCCCTGTGATTGAAAATATCCAAGCTCATTCTATTGCTGCTGAAGCGAAGATACCGAAAAGGGTAGAAATTATCGAAGTTGATGGGGAAGCAGTGCAAGATTGGGAAAGCATTAATATGCTTCTTGCAAGTAAAATTGGCCAAGAAAAAGTTCGCTTAACCTTACGCTCTGAAGAGGGCTATTTACCCACAGAACATACGTTAAATTTAAGCCATTGGCATTTTGATACGGAGAAAGAATCAGCAGTAAGTTCACTAGGTTTAGAACCTGTGCGAACTAAAATCCTAATGCAGTTGTCTAAAGTAAACCCTAACTCACCTGCAAGTGAAGCGGGACTGCAAGAAGGCGATACCTTATTCCAAGCAAATGGGGCAGAATTTAATTGGCAAGAGTTCGCACAATTAGTGAAGAAAGGTGTGCCATTTAAAGTTCAAGTGCAACGTCATGGCGAAAAATTTGGCGTAATGCTTTATCCTAAGAAAAAAGATGGGCGATTCATTCTCGGTGTTGCGCCGAAAATTGAAGAAATTGCACCAGAATATCGCAATATTTTGCAATATGATTTTATTGACGCGACGAAAAAAGGGATTGAGAAAACCGTACAACTTTCTTGGGTGACGTTAAAAGTTATTGGGAAATTATTTACCGGTGATCTTTCCTTAAAAAATTTAAGTGGGCCTATTTCAATTGCGAAAGGTGCCGGCGTCATGGTGCAAATTGGTTTCGTTTATTACTTAGGGTTTCTCGCTTTAATTAGCGTGAATTTAGGGATTATGAATTTATTGCCTTTACCTGTTTTAGATGGTGGGCATTTAGTGTTTTTAACCTTAGAAGGCATTCAAGGTAAACCTTTATCTGAAAAAACACAACAAACAGCATATCGTGTTGGGGCAAGTTTATTATTAACCCTAACGATATTTGCTTTATTTAATGATTTTTTACGTTTATAACGCATTTTTATAACAAGGAAACATCTATATGAAAAAGATTTTTGCAACGGGTTTGTTATTAGGCTCGACAACCGTTTTTGCCTCGCCCTTTATTGTGCAACACATTGAAGTAAAAGGGATTCAAAATGATATGCAACCGAGCTTTATTGCGAAGTTACCAGTAAAAGTAGGCAAAAAAGTAACAGAACAAGATGTTTCTAATCTTGTGCGTTTGCTTTATATTCAAGGCTATGATTCACCAAGTGCTGAACGTTTAGGTGATACCTTAAAAATTTCAGTACAACCCAAATTAACCATCAATAAAATTACCTTTGAAGGTAATCATTCCATTCCAGATGCCGCGTTAAACGATAATTTAAAATCTCAAGGTTTAGCGCAAGGGGATATTTTAAATCGACAAAAACTCAATTTATTTACCCAAGAAATGGAAAAATATTTCCATAGCGTAGGGCGTTATAATGCGACAGTGGAAGCGGAAATTGAACAGCTTTCTAATTATCGAGTTAATGTGAATTTAGTTATCAAAGAAAAAGATAAAGCAAAATTAGAAAGTATCACCTTTAAAGGCAATCACGCGTTTAGCGCAGGAGAATTAGAAGATGAAATGGATCTTTCTCCTAATGCGTGGTGGAAATTATTTGGCGGTAAATTTGAAGAAGTGAAATTCAATAAAGATTTAGAGGCATTACGAGAATTTTACCTCAATCATGGTTTCGCTAAAATGCAAATTTTAGGCACGGACGTGCAATTAAACGAAGAAAAAACGCAAGTTAATCTGACCATCGATATTCAAGAAGGCAAACAATATCGCGTAACCCAAGCACGAATTGTTGGTGATTTAGGCGGTATTGACGCAGGAAAATTTGAAAAAGCCTTAGCTGAAATTCAATTAGGCAAAACGTTCCGCCGTAGCGATATGCAACATGCCGAAGAAGAAATTAAAATGGTGCTTGGCAACCAAGGTTACGGTAAACCTGACATTCAAATGAGTCCCGTATTTGACGATGAAAACGCCACCATGCAGGTGACCTTTGTGGTTAATGCAGGAAAACGTTATAGCGTTCGTAAAGTACGTTTTGAAGGCAACACAACCAGTGCCGACAGCACATTACGTCAAGAAATGCGTCAACAAGAAGGTGCTTGGTTATCCTCTCAATTAGTACAACTCGGGAAAGTACGTTTAGATCGTACAGGTTTCTTTGAAAAAGTAGAAACTCAAACCCTTAGCGTACCAGGCCGTGATGATCAACTCGATGTCGTATATCAAGTGACAGAACGTAATACAGGTAGCGTGAACTTCGGGGTAGGTTACGGTACAGAAAGTGGTTTTAGTTATAACGTAAGTGTAGAACAGAAAAACTTCCTTGGAATGGGTTCCGAAATTGCCTTAAAAGGCGCGCATAATGACTACGGTAAAAATGTCAGTTTGAGCTATAACGAACCTTACTTCACGAAAGACGGCGTAAGTTTAGGTGGCAGTATTTTCTATGATGATTATGACAACTCAAAAAGTGATAGCTCATCGACTTATAGCAAAACCAGTTACGGTGTTAATGGCACATTAAGTTTCCCTGTTAATGAAAATAACTCTTACTATTTAGGTTTAGGTTACACTTTCAATAAACTAAATAATATTACGCCAGAATACCATCGTGAGTTGTATAAAGAATCCATGGGTTATGACGAATGGGATTTCCGTTCTAATGACTACCACCTTTCTTTTGGTTGGAATTACAATACCTTAGACCGCGGATATTTCCCAACAGAAGGGGTGAGAGCAAGTCTTGGTGGACGAGTATTATTACCAAATTCAGATAATAAATATTACAGCTTAAATGCTCAAGCGAATGGCTATTATCCATTAGACCGCGATCATCGTTGGGTGCTTCACGCTAAACTTACAGGCTCTTTTGCTGACGGTTTTGGTGGAAAACGTTTACCGTTCTATCAATATTATAGCGCCGGTGGGATTGATAGCTTACGTGGGTTTGCTTATGGTGCCATTGGTCCAAAAGCCATTTATGCACAAGAAAGTCATCAACCTTGTTCATTAAATGCAAATGTGGTTAAAGATGGCTATAGATATTGTATTAAAAGCACTGACGTAATTGGTGGTAATGCAATGGCCTTAGCAAGTGCAGAATTAATTATTCCAACACCATTTGTTGCGGCGAAAAATCAAACCAATATTCGTACTTCTTTATTCGTAGATGCGGCAAGTGTTTGGGATACTCATTGGAAAAAAGACGGTAAAGCTTATAAACAAGAATTACCAGACTTTGGCGATCCAAAACGTATTCGTGCTTCTGCAGGTGTTGGTTTCCAATGGTTCTCACCAATTGGTTTATTAGCATTCTCTTACGCGAAACCGCTTAAAAAATATGATTACGACGATATTGAACAATTCCAATTTACTGTTGGTGGTTCATTCTAAGAACTTTTTACTAGAAATTAAGTCTTAATTAACATAAAGTTTGTAACAACAGAGATTGTTACAAACTTTTATCTTCTTTATTATTCATTGCAAACAAAAGGAATTAATAAAATGAAAAAACTACTTAAAGTTACCGCTCTTACTGTTGCCTTAGGCTTTACTACAACGGCTATGGCTCAAGAAAATGTTGGGTTAGTCAATGTGGAATACTTATATTCTCATCACCCAGATAGAGAGACGGCATTCCAAAAATTAGAAATGGAACTAAAAGCACCAGCTGAAAAATTACAAGCGGAAGAAAAAGCATTAGCGGACAAAAAGAAACAATTTACTCAAGAAATTGAAAATAAATTAAAAGCGTTAGAAAAAGATGCCCCAAATTTAAAACAAGCACAAATTAAAAATCGTCAAGAAGAAATCAGCGCTTTAGCACAAAAACGTGAAGAAGAATTAAAAACTTTAGCAGATAAATTCCAACAAAAAGTCATGGCGTTTGAATCTGAAAGCAAACAAGCGCAAATGGCCGCCAATAAACGTTTATTAAAAGAAATTCAACTTGCTACAAATGAAGTGGCAAAAATGAAAAATTACACTTTAGTGCTTGACGAAAAAGCAGCCGTATTTGCTCAAGATGGTAAAGACATTACACAAGATGTTTTAAAATCATTAGAAAAAAAGGCTAAATAATGCAACAAAAATATACATTAAAAATGTTAGCAGAACAGCTCAGCGCGTCCTTTCGGGGCGACGCTGATTATTCTGTGGAAAGTATTGCATCTTTAGATAACGCACAATCTCATCAATTAACTTTTATTTCCAACCCTAAATTTCGTCCTCAATTAGCCAATAGCCAAGCAGGTATTTTAGTGGTGACGGAAGAAGATAGCGCATATTGTGCTTCAGATGCGAACTTGCTCGTGGTTGCCGATCCTTATTTAGCTTATGCACAATTAGCGCAAATTATGGATAAAACGCCTAAATCTGCGGAAAACATTCATGAAAGTGCGGTTATTGCAAAAGATGCCCAATTAGGCGAAAACGTAGCGATTGGCGCAAACGCGGTCATCGAAAGTGGCGCTAAAATCGGCGATAACGCAGTAATCGGTGCCGGCTGTTTTATTGGTAAAAATGCTGAAATTGGCGCTCATACCCAACTTTGGGCGAATGTGAGTATTTATGCCGATGTAAAAATTGGTACGCATTGCTTAATTCAATCAGGCGCCGTAATTGGTAGCGATGGCTTTGGTTATGCAAACGATCGTGGACGCTGGGTTAAAATTCCACAAACGGGTGGGGTGATAATTGGTCATCATGTAGAAATTGGGGCTTGTACCTGCATTGATAGTGGTGCCTTAGACCCAACGGTCATTGAAGATAACGTCATTATTGATAACCTTTGTCAAATTGCTCATAACGTGCATATTGGCACCGGTACCGCTGTTGCGGGGGGCGTTGTGATGGCAGGTAGCCTGAAAGTTGGGCGTTACTGCTTAATTGGCGGGGCGAGCGTCATTAACGGCCATATGGAAATTTGCGACCAAGTGAATATTACAGGAATGAGTATGGTTATGCGACCAATTACAAAACCTGGTGTGTATTCTTCAGGCATTCCATTACAAACCAATAAAGAATGGCGTCGTACGGCGGCATTAACAATGGATATCAATAGTATGCACAAGCGATTAAAAGCTTTGGAACGCAAACTGAAATAAATGTCCCAAATGTAATTCGCGCCGAAAAATTGGCGCGTTTTTATTTCTGCGGAAAAGTAAAAAATTCTGTTAGAATACAGCCCTTTGATTGATAAGTGAGATAATTTGTGAAAAAGCAAAAAGTAGTTCAAGTTTTTTCTCCTGATGGTGCTTTAGGTTGTGCCATACCCGGCTTTCAGCCTCGCGATGCACAACTTGAAATGGCGCAAGCGGTAGCGAACAATATTGACGAAAAAAGCCAATTAGTTGTAGAAGCGCCAACAGGAACAGGAAAAACCTTTGCTTATTTAGTGCCAGCTTTAATGGCCGGCAAGAAAACGATTATTTCAACGGGGTCAAAAAATTTACAAGATCAGCTTTATAAGCGCGATTTACCTACCATTATCAAAGCCTTACATTACACAGGCACAACCGCTTTATTAAAAGGGCGCGCAAATTACCTTTGTTTAGAACGCTTAGATTACACCATCGCACAAGGCGTAATGGGTAAAAAAGAAGTGTTAACGGATTTAAAAAAAATTCGCCGTTGGAATGAGCGCACGAAAACAGGGGATTTTTCAGAATGTACCAGCATTGCGGAAGATAGCCCGATTTTTTCTCAATTGGTCAGCACAAAAGAAAATTGTTTAGGCTCTGACTGTCCACACTTTAAAAATTGTTATGTCCTTTCTGCGCGCAAAAAAGCGATGCAAGCAGATGTCGTCGTGGTGAATCATCATCTCTTTTTCGCCGATATGGCGGTTAAACAAGGCGGATTTGGTGAAATCATTCCTGATGCGGAAGTGGTGATTTTTGATGAAGCGCATCAAATCCCCGATATTGCCAGTCAATATTTTGGGGAAACGCTATCAAGTCGACAAGTCTTTGAGCTTTGTCGTGATTTAACCTTAATTTATCGCACCGAATTAAAAGATTTAAAACAGCTTGGGGCGGTCGCCGATAGTGTACAAACAGCGGTGCAAGAATTACGTTTAACCTTAGGTGAAAGTGGTTCTAAAGGGAATTGGCGAGACATTTATCCTAAAGATGATGTCCAAAAAGCTATGCAACAGGTGCTGGCTAAAATGCTTTTTGCCATTGAAGTGGCGAAACCTGAATTAAAACGTTCGCAAGCTTTGCTTAATATTTACGAACGAATGACCAACTTTTATCAATTATTGTCACGTTTAACAGAAACTGAAGTGACGGGATATTGTTATTGGTATGAAACTTTTGGCCGTCATTTTAGTTTAAATATTACACCGCTTTCTGTGGCGGGGCGTTTTAAAAATCAAATGGAAAAACAAGATAGCGCTTGGATTTTCACCTCAGCAACCTTAGAAGTCGCAGGGAAGTTTGATTATTTTTGTCGGCGTCTAGGTTTAAAAAATGCTAAAACCTTGCGTTTAGAAAGTCCTTTTGATTATCCAAACCAAGCCATGTTATGCGTGCCTCGCAATTTACCGCCACCGAATGGACGTCAGACATTACAAGAGCTCGGGAAGCGTTTATTACCTGTTATTAAGGCCAATAAAGGCTGTTGTTTTGTGCTTTGTACCTCAAATTTTATGATGCGAGGTTTTGCGGAATATTTTCGCGAACACAGCAATTTAAATATTTTATTGCAAGGGGAAACCACAAAAGCGAAATTATTAGAGCAGTTTGTGACGGAAGAAAACAGCGTGTTGGTGGCTACGACCAGTTTTTGGGAAGGCATTGATGTGCGTGGCGAGGCTTTATCCTTAGTAATTATTGATAAATTGCCTTTTACCGCCCCAGATGAACCTTTATTGCAAGCGCGTATCGAAGATTGCCGTATGCAAGGGCATAATCCTTTTACAAGCATTCAAATTCCTGAGGCGGTGATTACCTTAAAACAAGGCGTGGGACGACTTATTCGTGATATTCAAGATCGTGGGGTAGTGATGATTTGCGACAGCCGTTTAGTGATGAAACCTTATGGCGCAACATTTTTACAAAGTTTACCTAATGCAAAACGTACACGAAGCCTGCGCAACGTGGTACAATTTCTTACTTCATTACAAAAAACAAATTCAGAGAATAATTCATGACAACTTTACTTGCATTGGATACAAGCACAGAAGCTTGTTCCGTAGCACTTTTACATAACGGAGAAAAAATTGCCCTTGATGAAGTGGCAAGTCGCACGCACACTCAACGTATTTTACCGATGATTGACGATGTTTTAGCACAAGCAGGCCTTCGCTTAGCACAAGTGGACGCCTTAGTTTTTGGGCGAGGACCAGGAAGTTTTACTGGCGTTCGAGTGGGCACAGGCATTGTTCAAGGCTTAGCGTTAGGTGCAGATAAACCCGTTATTCCCATTTCAAACTTAACCGCAATGGCGCAACAAGCATTTGAAAAAACCGGCGCAGTGAAAGTGTTAAGCGCAATTGATGCTCGCATGAACGAAGTCTATTTTGTTCAATTAGAAAAAAATCACTCGTGCCGAAATTTTTCCTCAGGGGAAGAATGGTATGAGGTTTTACCAGAACAAGTGGCCAGTGCAGAACAAGTTTTAACTCAATTAAAAGACAATCAAACTTTAGCGAATGCACAAGAATGGTGCTGTGTTGGAACCGGTTGGCAGGCTTATTCTGCCTTTGCTAATGCAGGCTTAACGCTTAATTCTGAAATTATTTTACCTTCCGCTAGCGCCATGCTTTCTTTAGCCTTACCGCTTTTTGAACAAGGCAAAATGCAAGATGCGCTCTCTGTTGAACCTATTTACTTACGCAATACGGTAACTTGGAAAAAATTACCAGGGCGTGATTAAACGAACATTAAGCACTATTGAAAAATAGAGGAAATCAATGAAAAAATTTAGTGACTTTTTACAAAAGAAAAAAGAAAAACGTACTCGCCCTTGGTTAAAGCTGTATCCTAAAGGCGTAAAACAGGAAATTGATACACGCGTTTATGAAAACTTATTAGATATGTTTAATAAAGCCGTACAAACTCATCCGGATCGTGCGGCATATATCAATATGGGGCAAGTTTTAACCTTTCGTAAATTAGAAGAACGTAGTCGTGCTTTTGCCGCTTACTTACAAAATGAATTAAAACTACAAAAAGGCGATCGTGTGGCCTTAATGATGCCAAATATTTTGCAATATCCGATTGCTTTATTTGGTGTGTTACGCGCAGGTATGGTTGTGGTGAATGTGAACCCACTTTATACCCCACGCGAAGTGGAGCATCAATTACAAGATAGTGGTGCTAAAGCGATTGTTGTTGTATCTAATTTCGCTCAAACAGTAGAAAAAATTGTATTTAATACTGATGTTAAGCATGTTATTTTAACCCGTATGGGCGATCAGCTTTCTTTTGGTAAACGCACCTTAGTTAATTTTATCGTTAAATATGTGAAGAAACTCGTGCCGAAATATAAACTTCCTCATGCGGTTTCATTTCGTGAAGTGTTAGCGGTAGGTAAAAATCGTCAATATATTTGTCCACAAATCGATCGGGAAGATTTAGCGTTCTTGCAATACACTGGCGGTACAACAGGTGTCGCGAAAGGGGCGATGTTAAGTCATGGCAACTTAGTGGCGAATGTTCAGCAAGCCAAATGGTTAGGCGAATTAACCCTAGGTAAAGACACAAATCGTGAACGCATTGGGGTTATTGCTTTACCGATGTATCATGTTTTCGCTTTAACCGTTAACTGTTTACTCTTTATTGAAATGGGAATGACCGGCCTGTTAATTAGTAATCCTCGTGATATTAACAGCTTTGTGAAAGACTTAAAACGTTATCCGGTGGTTGCGATTACAGGGGTAAACACCTTGTTTAATGCGTTATTGAACAATGAACTTTTTAATGAAGTAGATTTTTCTCAATTAAAATTAACCGTAGGTGGCGGTATGGCAGTGCAACGCGCTGTTGCCAGACGTTGGTATGAATTAACAGGCGTACATATTATTGAAGGCTATGGTATGACGGAATGTTCCCCGTTAATTTCAGCTTGTATTGATATGAATGCGGAACATACCGGTTCAATTGGCGTGCCAATGCCAAATACAGATATTAAAATCATCACCGAAGAAGGCAAAGAAGCAACCTTAGGTCAAGCGGGCGAACTTTGGGTGAAAGGCGAGCAAGTTATGCAAGGTTACTGGCAACGCCCTGAAGAAACGGCGAAAGTGCTTAAAGATGGCTGGGTCGCGTCTGGTGATATTGTGGTGATGGATAAAGATTACACTTTACGTATTGTTGATCGTAAAAAAGATTTAATTATCGTTTCAGGCTTTAACGTTTATCCAAATGAAGTGGAAGATGTGGTGATGCTAAATCCAAAAGTTAATGAAGTGGTTGCAATTGGTGTGCCTCATCCTGTTTCTGGCGAACAAATTAAAGTGTGCGTTGTGAAAAAAGATCCAAGTTTAAGTGTAGACGAATTACGCCAACATTGTCGTAAACATTTAACGGGTTATAAAGTGCCAAAATTTGTGGAATTTTGTGATGAATTACCGAAAAGTAATGTAGGTAAAATTTTACGCCGTGTGGTGCGTGAGCAAGAAATTGCCAAACAAATGGCCAAAAAAGCAGAGCAGACAAAAACGGCAGAAAAATAAGTATAAAATAACTTATTGATTACAAATAAAAATAAACTCGCGCCGAAATTTCGGCGCATTTTGTTTTATAAAATCTTAACTCAAGCAAAAACAACATGAACAAGCAAGATATGATATTTAACTCAACTTTACCGCCATTTTCTGTCGTAACAGACGATCAAAATTTAGCCTTATGTTGCGAGAAAGCCTCAGCGAAAGCTTATGTGATGCTCGATACGGAATTTGTGCGCACACGCACTTTTTACCCTAAATTAGGCTTAATTCAGTTGTTTGACGGCGAACAGGTCAGTTTAATTGACCCTCAATGTATTCAAGATTTTTCACCTTTTGTGGCCTTATTAAAAAATCCGAAAGTGATGAAAGTATTGCATGCCTGTTCAGAAGATTTAGAAGTTTTTTTACATGAATTCAAGCAATTACCTGAACCTATGCGCGACACACAAGTTATGGCTCAATTTTTAGGCTTCGGTAATTCAGCAGGCTTAGCAAGTTTGCTTAAACATTATTTTTCTTTTGAAATGGATAAAGGCGCATCGCGTACTGATTGGCTTGCGCGTCCTTTAACAGAAAAACAATTACATTACGCCGCAGCAGATGTGGCTTACTTATGGCCGTTATATGAAAAATTAAGCGCCACATTAGCGACAACCTGCTGGCAATCGGCAACAGATTATGATTGTGAAAAATTAGTGCAAAAAGCAAAAAAAGCGCAAAGTAGTGAGTTTTTATATTTAAAAATTCCTAATGCCAATAAATTGGAAGGCGTGGAATTATTACGTTTACAAGCGCTTGCGCAATGGCGTTATGAAGAAGCCAAAAAACGAAATTTAGCCTTAAATTTTGTGGTACAAGGCGAGCATTTATTTGCAGTAGCGAAAAACGATGCAAAAAGTAATTTTGATTTGCTTTCTTTAGGCTTACATTCTAATGAAGTGCGTATTCACGGTAAAAAAATTCTGCGTATTTTAGAACAATGCCGAAAAGCCCCTCAAGACAGTTACCCAAAACCCCTTGAAAGTGTGCATAATATTCCCGGTTACAAACAACTTTCAAAGGAATTACGTCAAAAATTAACGGAAATTGTGCCAGAAAGTTTACCTGCGGATTTATTGGCGAGTAAAAAAAGAGTAGATGGTTTACTGAAATGGTATTTTTTACAAAATTGTTCTGCGGAAAATTTACCCGAGTTATTGCAAAACTGGCGCGCCCCTTTCGGCGAAGCTTTAGTGAAAACCTTAGCTTAACTTAAGTAGAGCATACAAAAATTCGGTGCGAAGGACAAAAAGAATAAAAAAAATCCCGCTCAAATAAAAGTTTGGCGGGATTTTTCTTTGGTTAAATTATGCGGCGACCATAAATTCAGTACAAATAATCACGGTTAAGAAACCGACAATCATTGGTACAGAAACGCGTTTCACCACAACAAACGGAGAAAGGTTAGCCATACCAGAAACAGCAACCACAACACCAGAAACAGGTGATAAGCTACGACCGATGTTAGAGGCTTGTAACATTGGAATGGTTAAGTAAGCAGGGTTGATGCCCATATGTTTTGCAATGCGTGGAATCAATTCAATAAAGGCATAAAATGGCGCATTACCAGAACCTGTTGCCATTGCAGCGAATGCGGTAATTAAGGCTAAGGCAATCATCATAATTACGCTACCGCTACCTAAAGATTGAACGGAGTCAATTAAAGTGCGGATAAAGCCAACAGTACTTAAACCTTTAGCGAAAACCCCCGCAGCAACTAAAAGCATAACAACGCCAGAGAAAGCATCTGCCATACCTTTGTAAGTCATTTCTAAATCTTGATACATTTTACGAGCATCAAAACTGCGTAAGAAATCAAGTAAAGCGGTTAAAATTAAGCATAAAATCACGATAGTAATAATATCTAATTTCGGCGCAATGCTACCATCAAAAATCAGCACACCAATAATTGGGGTGAAAGGTAGAATTGCGTAGAATTTAGGAACTTTTGTCACAATTTCTTTGACTTCTAATTCTTCAGCCACAAAGCCTTCACGACGGTCAAGGTATTTTTGCCAGAAGAAATGAGAAATGGCGATGGCTAAAATAGCCACAATTGAAATAGGTAAGGTGTAACTAAAAGCAAACTTCGTTAATGGAATTTCAGCAATTTCAGCGGCTAAAACCACATCACCCGAAGTCGGAGAAAGAATGATTGCTGCAGGTGAGGCACAAATTGCTGCCGCTGCACCGCGAGAAATACCGACGTTCACCATAATTGGGAAGAGGGTTGCCATTAATAAAACCCCTAAGCCTGTGGCGGAAGGAACGGCAAAAGACATTAAACAAGCTAAGAAATAAGCAACCACCATTAAAAGATAAGGTGAGTTAATGTATTTTAAGGGGTGAGAAACTAATTTAACAACCATATCGTTAGCGCCTAGGTGAGTCATATAAGCGGCAAACCCACAAAGCACCATAATTAACATCCCTAAACCGCCACCTCGATTTAAGAGTAAATCTTTAACGTATTCAACAACATCTAAATAAATTGAGCCGGTTGCTTTGTCTGCAGGAATGATTTCTTTGCCCATCAGTACGCTAGCAAGTAAAAGTAACATACCAACGGTTAATAAAACCCCTGAGGCAGAATAACCTTTTACGATGTAATAACTGACTGCCACAATGGCAGCAATGCCTATGATAAGATCCATAATTACCTCTCTTATTAAAACAAACAAATAGAAAAAGTGAGGTTATTTTAACACGCACTTTTTCAGGAAAGGTAAGAAAGATAGTTAAATATTATTTATAAATCAAATTATTATTTTTAATAATAACAAATTAATAATACAAAGGGGAAAAATCAAAGTGCAGATTTTCAGGAAAGGTAAGAAAGATAGTTAAATATTATTTATAAATCAAATTATTAT
>JAHHQY010000019.1 GCA_020026115.1 Actinobacillus sp.
ATATAAAATTTAATGATGTAAACTTAATTTCAGATAAAGTATCTATAGTTAACTCTATATTTGATGAAGAAGTTGATTTTTCAAATTCATCATATAATTCATTTGTATGCAAGAATTCAATTTTTAGAAAGGAAGTTATTTTTCAAGCTTCTTGTTTTAAAAGTAACGATGAGCCATTATGTATTATTAGAAATAAATTTTATAATATAGTTGATTTTTCTTATACTACATTTAGTACTATGCTAATACTCCAAGAGAATATATTTTACGATGAAGTAAATTTTTTGGGGATTTCTCTAGAAGATATTTCTGTTAATCATGAAACATTTAGATTTATTAAACATAAACTTGATTCTATAGGTAATCATATAGAAGCAGATAAAATGTTTGCAAAAGAGATGAGAAGTTATGGGAGATCATTGAGTTACCGTAATTATAAAGATTTTTTTAAAAAGCTTTTATATTTTATGAATTTTATTATATCTAATTTTGGACAGAGTTATGTACTACCATTTTTATGGATTATTATTAGTTTGTTTTTATATTCTGTAATTAGTTTTGATGTTTCACATGAAAATTCAAATATATTAGAGTCTTTAACTTTTTTCATTAAAAATTTTTTTTCTATAGATTTATGGAATAATATAGCTAAAAATTTCTCATATTTTAATTTTAAATTAAAATCAGGAATGGAGTTTATTAGTTTATTATTTTATATTTTCTGGGGGATATGTACTTGGCATCTCATTGTAGCAGTTAAACGTCATACAAAACGCTAAGTTATCATGTTTTAAATTTTGTAATGAATTATACAGATAAGGGAAATTTGAGTACTTATCATTTTGATCAAATTCCGTGCAATGCTGTGCATGATGTTAAAAATAGAGTATAAAAAATACGAATGCCCCAAAGATATTTTGTTAGTACTAGATTGGTGTGATATTTAAGCTTTTAAATAAATTACAGTTAAAGGAGTAAGGTGTGATAGAGCTACAGATATCTAAAAATGAACAAAAATTTGCATCTAAAGAATATAAAAATAAATTTTTAAAACTGATAAGTGATATGGAAAATTATAATATAGATTTAGATGTTTTCTATATTAACTTAAGTGAAAAAAGGAATGATGTTAAATTTTTTGCAATTATAATCTTAATTAGAACAATTAAGTCAGAATGCATTTTAAATGAAAAAACTAGAGAAAAATTTCACATGTTAAAAGCGAAATTAATTTTAGTACCTTTTAACAAACAAGATGAATCTATAGTCGCTTATTTAACAGAAGATTATTGTTATTTTGAGAATAAAAAGGATTTTTGTAAATTTTTTAACTCATTTACTCCCTCCTATTCATGGGCATTAAATTCCAATAAATTCAATGCATTTGTGGAACATTTTTTTGCACAAGTTCCAAATAAATTAAATTTTTCACGTATTCCTTTTGATGAACGTAAGTCAGTTATAAAATACTACCCTATACTTCCTCATAATAAACAATATTGTTATGGTCTTAAGTGTTTAGGTAAGCGTAAAAATGGTTCTGAACTTCACCGAACGCAGAAAAATACAAATAAAGCTAAGTATATATGTGCAGGGTTGTTTGATAAGATCAAAGATTCAGTAAATATAAGTTTTTGTTTTAGTAATGATCCTAAAAAAGAACGTTCAGAATCCAAAATATTAGCTCAATATGCAAGACGTAGACATTACAAGAAGTAAATTAATATTGTAGTTATGAAAATTATTACATTATATGAATTGTAGTAGATTAGATACTGTTATTTTCATTTCTTAAAAGGTGTGCTATTTAGTCAAAAAATTATTTTTAGCAAAATGCTTGTGTAATTATATGCTGTGCAATATCTTTTTATTATTGATATTTACTAATATCTATCAGTGTGAAGCAGTGCTTTTTTACGCCTAAATATGATATGCTTTGCGCCAATTTTTTAATAAGTAAACACGAAAGATGACATTACAAAACGAAGAAAAAATTTTAAATCCTCAAGTTAAAATTGTGGATATTAGTGAAGATGAAGCAGGCCAACGCATTGATAACTTTTTATTAGCGCGCTTAAAAGGTGTGCCGAAAAGTTTAATTTATCGCATTGTGCGGAAAGGTGAAGTGCGCGTAAATAAAGGGCGCATTAAAGTAGATTATAAATTACAAGCGGGTGATAGCGTGCGTATTCCGCCTGTGCGTGTTTCGCAAAAAGCAACGCCAGAAGTATCGACAAAATTAAACAAAGTCAGCCAATTAGAAGAGCAAATTTTATTTGAAGACGATGTGATGTTGGTGCTAAATAAACCATCGGGACTGGCTGTTCATGGGGGCAGTGGGGTGAATTTCGGGGTGATTGAAGCCTTACGCGCTTTGCGTCCACAAGCACGTTTTTTAGAATTAGTGCATCGTTTGGATCGCGATACATCCGGTATTTTATTAGTTGCCAAAAAGCGTTCTGCTTTACGTCATTTACATGCGCAACTGCGTGAAAAACGCGTACAAAAAGATTATTTAGCTTTGGTACGAGGGCAATGGCAATCGCATGTGAAAGCCATAAATGCGCCACTTTTAAAAAATGAATTAGCCAGCGGAGAGCGAATGGTTAAAGTCAGCGAGCAAGGAAAACCTTCAGAAACGCGTTTTCGAATTGAAGAACGCTATTTAAATGCAACCTTGGTCAAAGCAAGTCCTGTAACAGGGCGCACGCACCAAATTCGCGTTCACACTTTGCATGCAGGGCATCCCATTGCCATGGATAGCAAATATGGCGATAAAGAATTTGATAAGAAAATGCATGAGTTAGGCTTAAATCGCTTATTTTTACATGCCTTTGAAATTGTTTTCTTTCATCCAAAGAGCGAAGAACAAATGCGTGTGAAAGCGCCCCTTGATAAGCATATGAAAGGGATTTTAGCTAAACTGCGCAAGCAAGAATAATCTTATGCCGAGAAATTTCTCGGCATTTTTATTGCAGGGAAGAAAATTTTTTCTTAAAAGCAAAAATTCGGCGCGAGTTAAATTTTATAAAAATTATTTCCGCTTAATTTTCTGTAAAAATATGAACAAAAGTATTTTTTCCGCTATAATTGACGAGTTTTTTACTCAAAATTTTAAGGAAGATTTTATGATGCGAACAGCGTATTGTGGTGATTTGAACCGCAGTAACATTGGCGAAAACGTAACATTAAGTGGTTGGGTGCATCGTCGTCGTGATTTAGGTGGCTTAATTTTTATTGATATGCGCGATCGTGCGGGTATTGTACAAGTAACCTTTGATCCAAAATTTAAAGACGCATTAGAAAAAGCGGCAAGTTTACGTAATGAATACTGTATTCAAGTAAAAGGCGAGGTGATTGCTCGTCCTGAAAATCAAATTAACTCAAATATGAAAACCGGTGAAGTTGAAGTATTGGCGCATGAATTAGCCATTTACAATACAGCAGATGTATTACCTTTAGACTTTAACCAAAACAATACCGAAGAACAGCGTTTAAAATATCGTTATTTAGATTTACGTCGTCCTGAAATGGCAGAACGCTTTAAAACCCGTGCGAAAATTACAAGTTTCGTGCGCCGTTATATGGACGAAAATGGTTTCTTAGATATTGAAACCCCGATGTTAACCAAAGCAACGCCAGAAGGCGCGCGCGATTATTTAGTACCAAGCCGTGTGCATAAAGGTAAATTTTATGCTCTTCCGCAATCGCCACAGCTTTTCAAACAGCTTTTAATGATGTCTGGTTTTGATCGTTATTATCAAATTGTAAAATGTTTCCGTGATGAAGATTTACGAGCCGATCGTCAACCAGAATTTACACAAATCGATGTGGAAACCAGCTTCTTAACAGCGGAAGAAGTACGCGCTTTAATGGAAAAAATGATCCATGGTTTATGGCAAGAAACAATTGGCGTTGACTTAGGAACTTTCCCACAAATGACCTTTGCAGAAGCGATGCGTCGTTTTGGTTCAGATAAACCAGATTTACGTAACCCATTAGAACTTGTAGATGTAGCCGATCTTGTTAAAGATGTGGATTTTAAAGTGTTCTCAGGTCCTGCGAATGATGAAAATGGACGTGTTGCCGTTATTCGTGTGCCAGGCGGTGCTAAATTAACGCGTAAAAATATTGATGAATACACCAAATTTGTTTCCATCTATGGCGCAAAAGGTTTGGCTTGGTTAAAAGTCAATGAACGTTCAGCAGGTTTAGATGGCGTTCAAAGTCCAATTGCGAAATTCTTAAGCGCAGAAGTATTAGAAAGTTTATTAACGCGCGTAGAAGCAGAAAGCGGTGATATCCTTTTCTTCGGCGCGGATAAAGCGAACATCACAACTGACGCGCTAGGTGCTTTACGTTTGAAACTTGGCACAGACTTAGAATTAACCGACTTAACAGCTTGGAAACCACTTTGGGTTGTGGATTTCCCAATGTTTGAATTAGATGATGAAGGGCATTTAAGTGCGATGCACCATCCGTTCACATCACCAAAAGATTTAACCCCTGCGCAATTAGAAGAAAATCCGCTAAAAGCCGTAGCCAATGCTTATGATATGGTGATTAACGGCTATGAAGTTGGCGGTGGTTCGGTGCGTATTTTCAATCCAAATATGCAAGAGGCCGTTTTCCGCATTTTAGGCATTAACGCGCAAGAACAACGTGAAAAATTCGGTTTCTTATTAGATGCCTTAAAATTCGGTACGCCACCACATGCAGGTTTAGCTTTTGGTTTAGACCGTTTAACCATGCTTTTAACGAATACAACCAATATTCGTGATGTTATCGCATTTCCAAAAACCACCGCGGCAGCCTGTTTAATGACGGATGCGCCAAGCGTGGCAAATCCGCAAGCTTTAAACGAATTAGCTTTAGCGGTGCAAAAAGGCAAAGAAGATAGCGCAGAATAAGGCCGATTAAAAAAGAATAAAAGTGGGTTTTTAACCCACTTTTTTTATAAGGAGAAAAGATGGCTTATAAAAATCCGCAATCTATTTTAGTTTTGATTTATGTACCTGAAACAAAAGAAGTTTTAATGTTACAGCGTAATGATGACGCCCATTTTTGGCAATCGGTAACCGGAAGTCTAGAACAAGGTGAAAGCCCGCAAAATGCGGCGATGCGTGAAGTAAAAGAAGAAATTGGAATCGACATTAAAGCGGAAAAGTTAACCTTAATTGATACAGAAAAATCAATAACTTATGAAATATTTCCGCAATATCGCCATCGTTACGCACCGAATATTCGTTGCGGACAAGAGCATTGGTTTTTGCTTCCGGTAAAAGAAAAATTTATTCCAACCTTAACTGAACATCGCGCTTATCAATGGTTAAAAGCCAAAGAGGCAGCTCAATTAACGAAATCTTGGAATAATAAAGAGGCGATATTAACTTTTGTAAAAGATTAGAACAAAAATTCGGCGCGAATATCTTTAGCCGTTAAAGGCTTTGCTAAAAAGCCGAGCTTTTTGCGCGAAAAGATAACTTGCGCCGAAAAAGAGACTGAAATTTATTTCAAACCAAAATGTCGATACGTTCTATCCGTTGCAATGCGTCCTCTTGGCGTGCGCTGTAAAAAACCTTGTTGAATTAAAAAAGGCTCAAGCACATCTTCAATCGTATCGCGTTCTTCACCGATGGCTGCGGCAAGGTTATCCAAACCCACAGGGCCTCCGCTAAAACGCTCGATGATCGTTTCCAATAATTTTCTATCCATTAAATCAAAGCCCGCTTGGTCAACATCCAACATCGCTAAAGCTTTTTGGGCAATATCCACACTAATTACGCCTTGATTTTTTACATCGGCATAATCGCGCACACGACGTAACAAACGGTTGGCAATACGCGGTGTACCTCTTGAACGACAAGCAATTTCAGCGCTTGCGTCACTTTCAATGCTTAAATTTAAGCAATCTGCACTGCGTTGTACGATGGAAGCTAAATCTTCCACGGAATAAAATTCTAAGCGTTGCACAATGCCAAAACGATCTCGTAAAGGTGAGGTTAAAGAGCCGGCTCTCGTGGTCGCGCCCACCAAGGTGAAAGGCGGTAAATCCAGTTTAATCGAGCGTGCAGAAGGACCTTCGCCAATCATAATATCGAGTTGATAGTCTTCCATCGCAGGATATAAAACTTCTTCAATGGCCGGAGAAAGGCGGTGAATTTCATCAATAAACAACACATCGTGCGGTTCTAAATTGGTGAGCATAGCGGCTAAATCGCCCGCTTTTTCTAATACAGGTCCTGAAGTTGTGCGAATATTAACGCCCATTTCATTCGCTACGATATTGGCAAGAGTGGTTTTACCTAAACCTGGCGGGCCAAAAATCAATAAATGATCGAGGGCATCTTGACGCATTTTTGCCGCTTGAATAAAAATGCCCATTTGTTCGCGTACTTGCGGTTGGCCAACATAATCTTCGAGTAATTTTGGGCGAATCGCGCGATCTACGACATCTTCATCAAATTTTGCTTCGCTACTGACAATTCTATCTGCTTCAATCATGCTTTATCCTTTTACAACATGGATTTTAAGGCTTCACGAATAAGTTGTTCACTCGTTGAATCAGGTTTGCTGACGCGTTTTACTGTTTTTTCGGCTTCGCTCGCCTTGTAACCAAGGGTCACTAAGGCACTAACGGCATCAGCAATTTGTGTGTTTTCATAAGTAGCTAAATTTTCTTTTTCTTTTGGTAGCTGACTGCTTTCAATAAAGAAATCGCTTTGACCGGCATGTTTAAATTTACCTTTTAATTCCACCACTAAACGTTCCGCTGTTTTTTTGCCAACGCTTGGGATTTTGACTAATTTTGAAACTTCTTCGCGCTCAATGGCATAAGTAAATTCGGCAACAGACATTGCAGATAAAATCGCTAAAGCAAGTTTAGGGCCAACGCCATTGGTTTTAATGAGTTCGCGAAATAAGCTACGGTCTTGCTTATGGGAAAAACCATAAAGTTGTTGCGCATCTTCACGCACGACAAGATGAGTAAAAATAGTCGTAGCTTGGTTAACTTCGGGTAAATTATAAAAACTGGTCATAGGTAACAGCACTTCATACCCAACGCCTTGTACATCGAGTAAAATTTCAGGCGGTTGTTTTTCAATTAAAATTCCACTTAAACGTCCAATCATTTTGTGTTCCTGTCAAAAAAATTGTCGAAAGTATAAAAGAAGGCTGTATAAATATCCAATATTTTAAAGAAATTATAGGAATTATTTATAACGTCCGTGGCTGTAACGGCGTTGCATTAAGGTTTCAACTTTTTTTCCAAGGGCGGTTTGTGGAATTTGCGCGCTTAATTTTAAGGTATGAGCATGGGTAATGGCGATAGCTAAAGCATCGGCTGCATCGGCTTGTGGACTTGCAGAAAGTTTTAAAAGACGAGTAACCATTGCTTGAACTTGTTCTTTTTCAGCAGAACCAATTCCAACAACCGTTTGTTTAACGCGACGAGCGGCATATTCAAAAACGGGTAAATCTTGATTCATAGCGGCCACAATGGCCGTTCCACGCGCTTGTCCCAGTTTTAAGGCAGAGCTGGCATTTTTCGCCATAAACACTTCCTCAATGGCAAATTGGTCGGGCTGAAATTGGGTAATAATTTCTGTAACGCCGGCATAAATTCGTTTTAAGCGATTGGGTAAATCGGCAACTTGCGTGCGAATTGCGCCACTTCCTAAATAAATTAAGCGGTTACCTTGCTGTTGAATGACGCCATACCCCGTAATGCGAGAGCCAGGATCGATCCCTAAAATAATGCTCATAAATTTCCTTTTTGTTATATAAGAAAAGCGAGCCTAAGCCCGCTTTTTACCTGCGCAATTTTAATTAAAGTGTTGCGGCAATTTCATCGCTGATTTCTGCGTTATGATAGACGTTTTGTACGTCATCGCAGTCTTCAAGCATATCAACTAAACGCATAAATTTCGGTGCGGTTTCCGCATCTAATTCTACGGTAGTTGATGGAATCATGGTAACTTCTGCGCTTTCTAATTTATAGCCCGCAGATTCTAAGGCATCACGCACTGCGCCTAATTCTTCCCAAGCGGTTGTGATTTCAAAGCTACCGTCTTCTTGTGCTTCGATATCTTCTGCGCCGGCTTCGATAGCAGCATCAGTTAAGGTTTCTTCATCACCTTCTAAAATTAAAATTAAGCCTTTTTTGCTAAACATATAACTTACCGAACCTTCAGTTCCTAAGTTACCGCCACATTTGGTAAAACTTGGGCGTACTTGGGAAATGGTACGGTTTGCGTTATCACTTAAACATTCTACGATTAAAGCCGTACCGCCTGGGCCGTAACCTTCGTAAATACGGGTTTCCATATTGGTATCATCACCGCCACCGACACCGCGGTCGATTGCGCGGTTAATGGTGTCACGCGTCATGTTTGCCGCTAAGGCTTTATCTACTGCGGTACGTAAACGTGGGTTTGCGCCAATATCGCCACCGCCAATTTTTGCTGCTGTAACTAATTCACGAATTAATTTAGTGAAAATTTTACCGCGTTGTGCGTCTTGCGCAGCTTTACGGTGCTTAATGTTAGCCCACTTACTATGTCCTGCCATGTTGTTTCCTCATTTATCGCTATGCGAAAAGTTTACAATAAATTAAAAATATTACTCGCGCCGAAAATTTGTTTTTCGAGGCGAAGAAATGCCTATCTAAAATAAAACGCGTATTTATAACGAAAATTCGCCAGAATTTCAATTTTTTCAGCAAAAATTCACCAAGGCAAAAAGCCGTTCGCGCCGAAAATTTGTGTTGAGCGAAAGACTAATAAAAAACTTCGCCAATTTCGATGCGCTCTAAGCCTTTGCTTTCACGCCAAGTATTCATATCTCGAAGGGAATACACACAGCCACAATATTCTTGTTTATAAAAATGCTCGCGTTTGCTGATTTCAACGCCACGTTGCGAACCCCCGCCTTTGCGCCAGTTGTAATCCCAAAATATCACATCTTCGTAGCGTTCAGCAGCACGTCGAGCGCAGGTGTAAACTTGGTTGATGTCTTTCCAGCGCGAAATGGCCAAACTTGTAGTAAAAACGGGGAAATCATTTTCATGAGCGAAAAGGGCCGTGCGCTCTAAACGCATATCAAAACATTTTGTGCAACGTTCGCCACGCTCTGGCTCATTTTCTAAGCCTTTAATTCGCTCAAACCATTCTTTGCGTTCATAATCGGCATCAAAAAAAGGAATTTGCCATTTTTCCGCAAAGCGTTTGTGTTCATTTTTGCGAATTTCGTATTCTCGTTGTGGGTGAATGTTGGGGTTATAAAAAAAGATGCTCAGCTCAATGTTAGATGCTATAACTGCTTCCATAATTTCCCCCGAACAAGGGGCGCAACAAGAATGAAGCAGTAATTTATTATGGCCTTCTGGCATGATTAATTTCGGGCGAATAAATTCGCCCGAAGTATTTTTTTTACTCATTTTGACGCCTTAATATTGACGATCAACAGAAAGGTAAGCTAAAGAAATTAAAGCCGTTTTATAAGGACTTTCAGCTAAAATTGCGATGGCATCAACCGCTTTTTGCGCTTCTTCACGAGCGCGTTGCATAGCGTAATCTAAAGAATGATGCTCGTCCATAATCGCTAAAATAGAAGGTAAAATATCGCGTTTTCCGCCGTTTTCAATGGCGTTGGCAATTAACTCAGCTTGCTCTTTTGAACCGTGACGCATTGCGTGTAATAAAGGTAAGGTTGGTTTCCCTTCGGCTAAATCATCGCCGATATTTTTTCCTAAAGCTTGGCTGTTTGCGCTGTAATCAAGAACATCATCGACTAATTGGAAAGCCGTACCTAAATAGCGACCATATTCTTGTAAGGCAATTTCTTGTTCTTTTGTTGCGCCAGAAACAACCGCCGCACATTGTGTGGAAACTTCAAATAAACGCGCTGTTTTGCTGTAAATAACTTTCATATAATCCGCTTCGGTTGTTTTTGGATTATTGCAGTTAATCAGTTGTTGTACTTCACCTTCAGAAATAACATTCATTGCATTGGACATAATGCGTAAAATATCTAGGGAATTCAGTTGCGTCATCATTTGGAAGGCGCGAGTGTAAATAAAATCACCCACTAAAACGCTGGCTGAATTACCAAACTGCGCATTGGCAGTAGGTTTGCCACGACGTAAATCGGATTCATCAACGACATCATCATGTAATAAAGTGGCGGTATGGACAAACTCAATGAAGGCGGCACAGTTGGCCACATCAATATGATTTCCCCCTAAGGCTTCACCCGCAAGCAAAGCAATCATAGGACGAATGCGTTTGCCACCGCTTTGAATAATATAAAAACCAAGTTGATTAACTAAAGGAATATCTGAATTTAATTGTGCAAGAATAGCCGAATCTACCTGTTGCATTTCATTTTGAATAAGGGTTTGAATGGCGTTTAAATCCATAAGGTTAGTTTGTTCTTTCATCATTTTTAAGGCTGTGTATTAAAAAAAATTACCCGTTAGTATAACCGATTTTTTATACATTCTTCATCCTCGTTTCAGAAAAAAGCGCTTTTTTGCAACTTTTTGCATTTAGATAAAATAATCGCTTGCCAAGTTGTACATTTTTCCGTAGAATTTGCGACCTATTTTGTATAAATTTTGATGCGCTTAATATAAGTAGCTAAGCGCAATATATAGCGGAGTATTTATGTACGCAGTTTTCCAAAGTGGTGGTAAACAACACCGTGTAAGCGAAGGTCAAGTTATTCGCTTAGAAAAACTTGAAAAAGCAACCGGCGAAACCGTTGAATTTGATTCAGTATTAATGGTAGTTAACGGTGAAGACGTTAAAATCGGTACACCAGTTGTTGCTGGTAGTAAAGTAGTGGCAGAAGTTGTAGCACACGGACGTGGCGATAAAGTTAAAATCGTTAAATTCCGTCGTCGTAAACATAGCCGTAAACAACAAGGTCATCGTCAGTGGTTCACAGAAGTGAAAATCACTGGGATTCAAGCATAATTTCAGAGGAGATCAAGTAGATGGCAACTAAAAAAGCTGGTGGTTCAACTCGTAACGGTCGTGATTCTGAAGCTAAACGCCTTGGCGTTAAACGTTTCGGTGGCGAATCTGTTTTAGCAGGAAGCATTATTGTACGTCAACGTGGTACTAAATTCCACGCAGGCAACAACGTTGGTATGGGTCGCGATCACACTTTATTCGCAACCGCTGACGGTAAAGTTAAATTTGAAGTAAAAGGCGAAAAAAATCGCAAATACGTAAGTATTATTGCTGAATAATTTACTTTATAAGTATGCATAGAAACGCCCCACAAATTTTGTGGGGCTTTTCTTATTTTAAGTCCAACCAATTATCCGAAGGGATATTTTTAAAAATTAATAAGGTTAAAAATGCCCCAATCTTACACTCAAGTTCAACGTCCTATTTCTGGTTTTTTTCTTGCTTTAACCACCGTGATGATGTGGGGCGCATTACCCATTGCTATTCAACAAGTTTTAAAAGGCATGGATGTACAAACGATTGTTTGGTACCGTTTTTGTGTGGCGGCCTTTGGTTTACTGATTTGTTTGAGCTTTAAAAAAACTTTACCCGTATTAAAAGGTTTGCCGACTCGTTATTGGCTTTTTTTATTACTCGGTGTGCTAGGTTTGGCCGGCAACTTTTATTTATTTAATGCGGCCTTACAATATATTCCGCCTACAACAAGTCAAATATTAAGCCCCGTTTCAGCTTTTCTTATGCTTCTTGCGGGCGTATTTTTATTTAAAGAAAAAATGTTGATAAACCAGAAAATCGGCCTTATTTTGCTGCTTATCGGTTTGGGTTTGTTTTTTAATCAACATTTAGAGGATTTTTTACAACTCAATTTATATGTTAAAGGGGTCTTTATTGGACTTTGCGCCTCTTTAGTTTGGGTCACTTATGGTATTTCGCAAAAAATGTTGTTGCTTAAATTTAAAGCGCAACAAATTTTATTGCTCATCTACTTCGGCTGTTTTGTGATTTTCACACCCACTTCTCATCCAAGCCAAATTATGCAATTAAATCACCTTGAATTAGCCTGTTTAGCTTTTTGCTGTGCCAACACGCTAATTGGTTACGGCTGTTATGCCGAAGCATTAAATCGCTGGGATGTAGCGAAAGTCAGTGCGGTAACGACGCAAATTCCAATTTTTACCATGATTTTTTCCGCGCTTTTTGCTTGGTTTGCACCAAGTATTTTTACCATGGAAAATTTAAATTTAATGAGCTATTTAGGCGCAGCTGTTGTGGTGCTTGGTGCATTGATTTCTGCCATTGGCCACAAATTTATTAAACAACCTGTTTAAGGAGAATCTATGAAATTTATTGATGAAGCACTCGTACGAATTGAAGCGGGTGATGGCGGTAACGGCTGCGTAAGTTTTCGCCGTGAAAAATATGTGCCCAAAGGCGGACCTGATGGCGGTGACGGCGGTGACGGTGGCGATGTTTATTTAGTTGCAGATAATAATTTAAATACGTTAATCGACTATCGTTTTGAAAAACGTTTTGCCGCAGAACGTGGTGAAAATGGTCGCAGTTGTAACTGCACAGGGCATCGCGGTAAAGATATTACCTTACATGTTCCCGTAGGGACACGCGCTATTGACAACGACACCCAAGAAATCTTAGCGGATTTAACGCATGTTGGGCAAAAAGTGTTAATTGCGAAAGGGGGCTATCATGGTTTGGGAAATAACCGTTTTAAATCTTCCGTTAACCGTACACCACGCCAAAAAACAAACGGCACGCCTGGTGAAAAACGCGATGTAAAATTAGAACTTATGCTACTTGCCGATGTGGGTATGCTCGGTTTGCCAAATGCAGGAAAATCCACTTTTATTCGTAGCGTTTCCGCGGCGAAACCGAAAGTGGCAGACTATCCGTTTACAACACTTGTGCCAAGTTTAGGCGTGGTAAAAGTTGATGCACACCGCAGTTTTGTGATTGCAGATATTCCAGGTTTAATTGAAGGTGCCGCGGAAGGCGCAGGTTTAGGGATTCGTTTCTTAAAACATTTAGAACGTTGCCGAGTGTTAGTGCATTTAGTCGATCTTGCGCCTATTGATGGTAGTGATCCTGCGGATAATATTGCAATTATTGAAGGCGAGCTTAATCAATACAGCGAAAAATTAGCGCAAAAACCACGTTGGTTAGTATTTAACAAAGTTGATACGCTTTTGGAAGAAGAAGTCGAAGAGCGCATTGCCGATGTTTTAAGTCGCTTAGGTATTGATGAAAATGGCGAAGATGAAGAAAAAATTTATACGATTTCAGCGGTAACAGGACAAAATGTTCCGGCTTTATGTCGTGAAATTATGGACTTTATCGAAGCTCACCCAGTAGAAGAAGAAAGCGCGCAACAAGAAAGCGAAGAAGTGAAATTCAAATGGGATGATTATCACAATCAAAAACTTAATCAAATTGATGATGAAGATTGGGATGATGATTGGGACGAAGAAGACGAAGAGGGCGTAGAGATTATCTACGAACGCGGTTAAGTCTTACTTTAAATAAATTCGCGCCGAAATTTTGTAGAGAAAAATTTCGGCGCGTTTTTTTTAGGTGAAAGGCAAAAGGTTTGCCTTAGGCATTATTATGACATTCGGCCATGTTCGATTCCGATAACATTATCGCAAATGGCCATAGTAGATTGACGATGACTAATAAGGATAATGAGTTTATCGCTTTTTGCTTGAACGAGCGCTTGTAAAATTAAGGCCTCATTTAAGCTGTCTAAGTTACTTGTTGGTTCATCAAGTAAAATAATCGGCGCATCATGTAAGAAGGCACGAGCAATACCAATACGCTGTTTTTCGCCATCAGAAAGGCTCGCCCCCATTTCTTTGACCACCGTATCGTAGCCTTGTGGCAAGCTCATAATAAAGTCGTGAATATTGGCTTTTTTCGCAGCACAAATAACATCATCTTTGCTTGCTGAGCGTTTTGCCATACGGATATTTTCAAAAATACTTTCGTTGAAAATATAAGTTTGCTGAGTGATGTAAGCAATATTGTCACGTAAATTTTTGCTGTTAATTTCTTTTAAGTTAATGTTATTTAAGTAAATATTACCTTGCGCTGGGTCATAAAAACGCATAATTAACTTAAGCAAAGTTGATTTACCACTTCCGCTACGACCGTGAATACCGAAAATTTCGCCTTTTTTCACGTTAAAAGAAACATCCTCTAAAATGCGTTCTGCACCATAAGAAAAAGAGACATTTTCAACGTTAAGTTCAGTGACGTCTTGAAGATCTTTACCTTGGGTTACGTCCTCTAATTCTGCTTTTTCTTCTAACAAACTTAAGACGCGCTCACCACTGGCAAGAGTTTGTAATAAGTTATTGGAAAGATTAGAAATAGCGATAACAGGGCCGTAGCTTGACATTAATAAAATGACGCCAATTAAAAGTCCGGCAAAGTTAATTTGTTGGCAAGCCAATAAGATTAAACCCACTAATAAAATGAGAATGTTAAAGGCTGAAACGGCAATTTCCGTATAAGCGCGAACTTGACCTTCTTGTTGCTTGATTTTTAAAAAGGCTTTATCAATGGCTTCACTGCGTTCTTGAATATTTTCGGCGCGAGTGCTTTCGTGGTTGAATAGTTGAATTTCTTTCATACCGCGAATGCTATCAAGGAAATAGTCGTTCATTTCGCCCACTAATTCACGATATTTTCGGCCGTCTTCTCGTGCCAGTTTTGTTGTATAAACCGGCAAGAAAAAGCCAACGGTTAAGTATGCGCATAAGGCAATAAAGGCAAACCAAAGGGAAATATGGGCAAATAACACCAATAAAATGAAAGAAGTTAAAATGGCAATCATAACGGGCGCGATCGTATGCGCATAGAAAACTTCTAATAATTCAATATCATTAGTCACCAAAGAAAGAAGTTGGCCAGCTTGTTTACCTTGTAACTTCACAAAAGCCAGTTTGCGTAAAGCGGTAAAGACTTTATCACGCAACAAAGCGAGAAGTTTAAAGGCAATATAATGCCCAGACATTTGTTCAAGATAGCGCAAAATACCGCGAGCTAAAGCTAAGGCAACGAGGGTTGCAATAACAAATGAGAAAGAAAAATGCCCCGTGTGCGACCATTCAGGTAAAAGAGAAATTAAGCCGATTGCGCCGAAAACCATAATAAAAATGGCAGAAAGGAAGCCTAAAACCCCCATAATAATGGTAAATGCCATAATATGCGCTAAGGGTTTGACCAACTCCAGCAAATGCCACATGATTAAAAATCCATTTTTACGCATGGTTGCTCTCCGTTCTAATTTTTTCTAAATCTTGCTGTTGTGTAAACATGGTGTAGTACATTCCTTGTGCTTGCATTAAAGCTTCGTGCGTACCTTGTTCTGCTAATTGCCCTTGATTTAACACAAAAATTTCATCAGCATTGACGGCATTAGCTAAGCGGTGCGAAACCATAATAATGGTTTTATGAGCTTTTAAGCGTTGGATAAATTGTAAAATAATTTCTTCGCTTTCCACGTCAATGTTACTTGTCGCTTCATCGAAAATATAAACTTTAGCATCGTGTAATAAAGCACGCGCTAAGGCAAGACGTTGAATTTGACCGCCAGAAAGATTTTCCCCTCGGCTTAATAATGGCATATCTAAACCACCATTTTCACGCACAAAGTCAGCTAAATTCACTTCTTTTAAGACTTGATAAATGGCTTCATCGCTTGCATTCAGATTAGCCATAAGCATATTTTCGCGTAAAGAGCCTTTAAAAATGTAGCTGGCATGACTGACAAGAGAGACATTTTTATAAAAGGAAGTACGGCTGAAGGTTGCGGTATTTTCGCCATTAAATAAAATTTCCCCTTTTTGCGCTGAGTAAAAACCCATTAACAAGGAAACAAGAGTTGATTTTCCGCAACCGCTTTTCCCTACAAAAACGCTCAAAGCATTTGGTTTAATCTGTAAACTTAAATTTTTCAGTGCTTCTTTTTCAGGATTGTAAGCAAAACTTAAGTTGTTTAAGTCAATTTGAACACATTCTTTCGGCGCGAAGGCTTTTTGCGCCTGGTTTTGTTCAATAGGCGTATCTAAAAGTGTAAAGATTTTATCGCTTGCAGCTTTACCATTCATGGCAACATGGAAAAATGAGCCAAGCAAACGTAAAGGAATAAAAAATTCAGAGGCAAGTAAAATAAATAAAATTACGCCGAAAATGCTAATGGAATCATCTTGGAATTGATATAAAGCGGTAATAATACCCACCGCAGAGCCACCGTAAGCTAATAAATCCATAATCGAAACGGAATTTAATTGCATGGTTAAAACTTTCATTGTGATTTTACGGAAAGTTTCGGCTTCTTTATCCATAACTTGCGCTTTATAGGCATCATCTTGATAAATTTTTAAGGTGACTAAACCTTGTAAATTATCTAAAAAGCTACTACCAAGGCCGACATAAATAGACCAATATTTGGCGAGTAATTTTTTCGCAATTTTATTGACCGCAATAATGGACATCGGAATAAGAGGAACGCAGACTAATAAAATCAATGCCGTCGGCGCATTAAAAAACACTAAAAAACTAAAGAGCGTTAAAGGCGCAAGTAAGCTATAAAAAAGTTGTGGTAAATAGCGACCGAAATAAATTTCTAATTGTTCCACCCCTTCAGACGCGACTTGAATAATGGTAGAGGTCGATTGGCTTTGCACTTGGTTTAACGGCATCATAGCAATTTTATTGTAAATTAAACTGCGTAATTGGTGTTTCACGTTTGTGCTGGCACGATAAGAAGCCTTGACCGCCATTTTGCTTGCAAAGGCGCGTAAAGTCAGCGCAGAAATTAAAAGCAAAGTAAAAAGGGTTGTATTTTCCCAAGTTAAAGTTTGTTGATAGGCAGCTTGTAATAAATAGGTAAAGCCAATGGCGCTAAAAATGCTACCAAGTAGGGCTACCCAATTCCATAACACATTGATAGCAATCCACTTTTTGCTTTCTGCTACGGTGTTAATTAAACGTTTATCAATCATCATAGACGAGTTACTCAAAAAAAAATGAAAATAAAAAAAGACTTGAATGAAAATAATTTTCACACAAACCGCGAATTATAACCGTATCACGGAAAAAAAGGGAAAAAAATTGAAGGCTTAGGCGCTGAAAAAAAAGGCGATGTTTTAAACATCGCCTGAATAAAAAGAAGGGAATTAGTGGTGGCAACAGCCATGTTCTTGTTCATGACCACCGCAACCGCCGTGACCGCCACAGCATTCGTGTTCGTCGTCATGACCGCCACAGCATTCGTGTTCGTCGTCATGACCACCACAGCCACAACCTTCGCCATTACCATGACCGCCACAGCAACCGCCTGCTTGATGAAGATGACCGTGAGCGATTTCTTCCTCCGTAGCATCACGCACATCAACCACTTCTACTGCGAAGAGTAATTCTTGACCCGCTAACATATGGTTACCGTCAACAACGACTTCGTCTTCGTCTACTTCGGTAATAACCACAGGTAAAGGACCGCGATCAGTTTCTGCGATAAAACGCATACCTGGTTTTAATTCTTCAAATGCGCCTTCAAAAGCCGCTTTAGGTACGCGTTGTACCATCATTTCGCTGTATTCACCGTAAGCTTCTTCAGGTTTTACGCGAACTTCAAATTTTTCACCCACATCTTTGCCGTCTAGGGCTTTTTCTAAGCCAACGATTAAATTGTTGTGGCCTTGTAAATAGCTTAAAGGTTGGTTTGCTGGCGCTTCGTCAATTAAAACACCATCTGCACTACGTAATTGATAAGCGATACTTACCACTTTATCGTTTGCAACTTTCATGAGTTACCTCTTTATTTTTGTTAAAATTCGGGCGTATTGTAGCAAAGTTAGTAATTTTTTCCTGCTTTTTTCTTAACGCTTGTTGAAAAACCTTGCAGAAGAATTGGCCAAGCAGTGTATAATTTTGCCCTTTATGCAATAAAGCTAAGGAGAAATATGAAAGCATTGCAAGCCGCTCGTGGTTATATTCCGCGTTTAAATCATTTTTCAGGTATTTTATTGACCTTACTCGCAAGTTTATTTTGTTTGTGGTTTACAGAAAATTTACCGCATTGGACTGGCGGACATAGTTTTGGTTTATCTTCCTTAACATTAGCCATTTTATTAGGCTTATTTTTAGGTAACAGTTTTTACCCGCAAACAAATAGTCCATTAAATGCTGGCGTGGGTTATACCAAAGGGCAGGTTTTACGTCTTGCTATTATGTTATACGGCTTTAAATTAACCTTTACGCAAGTGGCCAATATTGGGACTTCTGCGGTATTAACCGATTTCTTAACCCTTTCTTCAACCTTTTTGTTTGCTTACTATTTAGGCACAAAAGTCTTCAAAATGGATAAAGACACCACGATTTTAGTCGGTGCTGGCGCAAGTATTTGTGGGGCAGCTGCGGTTATCGCCACAGAGCCTGTGGTAAAAGCGCAATCCTATAAAGTCACAATTGCGGTAGCGACGGTTGTCGTTTTTGGTTCCATTGCAATGTTTGTCTATCCCATGTTATATCAATTAGGTTGGTTGCAATCTTGGTTAACCCCTGCGGAATACGGCGTTTATGCAGGCTCAACGGTGCATGAAGTGGCGCAAGTTGTCGTGGTAGGAAATGCGATTAGCCCTGAAGTTGCAGGTACAGCGGTGATTACAAAAATGATTCGCGTGATGATGTTAGCGCCATTTTTATTGGTGTTATCTTTTTTCTTAGCGGGTGCTAAAAATACCGAAAGCGAAAGCATCACTTTTTCTCAACGCTTAAAACAAGTGCAAGTTCCGTGGTTTGCTTTTATTTTTATTGGCGTTGTTGCTTTACATACTTGGGTGCCTTTTGCCGAAGAAACCGTGAAAAATATGGTGTGGTTAGATAATTTATTATTAACGATGGCGATGTTTGCCCTTGGTTTAACGACACATATGAGCGCCATTAAACAAGCGGGCATTAAACCCCTCATTTTAGGCACATTGATTTTTGCTTGGCTGATTTTAGCAGGCGGAGCAATAAACGTTTTAATTAACGCTTAAAAAAAATCTCGCGCCGAAAAAAAGAAAAATTTCGGCGCGAATTTAAAATTCATAAACTAAAAAAACGAAAAACCATAAAGAAAAAGCCAACTCAAACAAGCCGACTTGTTTGGCGCTGAGCTTTTTGTAAGGAAAATAAATTGCGCGAAATAAAGCTGGCGCAAAAGCAAAGGCTAAATGATCTTGGCCAACGGCACAAAAAAGGCTTACGCAAATTACATGAAAAATGCGACTTGCCCACAAATAAGCCTTATTTTTTCGTTCGCGCAACATGGATTTCACATATAATGTCGTGCCAAAGAAAAACAAACTAGGATAAAGTCCGACTTGCCAAAAAATCCCATTAACTTCTCGCGCCGAAAAAAAGTAAGCGCCCATACTTCCTACGGCGAAAAGCAAAATGCTCGCCACATCATTAACTAACGCCCTTTCTTTTTTACGTTTTATAAAATAAATATTGACGGCCAAAAAAGGTAATAAGGCGCACGCAAAATACAAAATACGTTCGTTATAAAAAACCGCAGGCAAGAAAAAAAGCAAAGCAAGAAGGCCGTAAAAGGCGCTCCATTTTGCATAAAAGGCCAAGTTTCGACCTTTAAATAAAGCTAAAAAAGGATAAGCCATCAAATACAAAGCAAGCCAACTTGCCAATAAACAAACAGATTGCCAAACAAAAGGCGCTTGGCTTTGTGCATATAAAAAAGGCAATAACGCCATCACAAGCGCGCCATGTTGGTTGGAAATAAGAATTTTTTTCGACATAAAACCTCTTAAGCAGAAAATTCGGTGCGAGTTAATTTTTTTCAAAAGCAAAATGAAGCAAAAGGGGATTATGATCAGAGCTTTGAGTTTGCTCCGTACGCGCCGAAAGCACCGTTAAACCGCGCACAAAAACAAAATCTAAAGGATTTTTTAAAAAACGTAAGCGATAATCGGGTGAAAAAGACACTTCTTTTAAAGCGTATTCTTCACTTAACTTTTGCAGTAAGTGATAACGTTTTTTGCTCCAAGCATTAAAATCGCCCGCTAAAATAACAGGCCCTTGATGTTGTTTAATCAGCTTTAGCATATCGCTTAATTGCTTTTTATAGTAAGTTGGATTGAGCTCAAAATTAACCAAATGCAAATTGATGATCAATAAAGAAGCTTGATTTTTTAGAGGAAAAGTTAAAGCTAAGCCAACTTTCGGAATACGAATCCAAGGCTCTGTTCCTTGACCTACACAATAAGATTGCGGATTAAAACGGCTTAAAAAGCCCACGCCAGAGTCTTTACCGCGATAAGAAAAAGAAGAAATATAAAGACGCGTTGAAAAAAGAGCCGGTAAAGAGGTTTCTTTTTCAATCGCTTGGCTCACTTCTTGTAGCAAAACAAAATCACTTTGGCGAGCATATTGAGAAAGCGCTTGTTGCCAACCTTTATCCGCACCTTTGTGCATATTCCAAACTAAAATTTTAAATTCCGATTGGCTTATTTTCTTCACCTTTTCTTGTTGTTTGAAACATTGCAAAGCGGGGATATTTTTTGCCACTTCAGGCAAAGTTAAAGGGGAATATAGGTTAATTTTGGGTTGAAGATAAATCATTGTGCTTTGACTCGCATAAAGATAAAGCCCACTAATAGCTAGAAATAGAAAAATTAATAATGTTTTAAATTTATTCATTAGACGCAACTTTAGGTAAATTTTACTAGAAAACTTTACTATTTTACTTATACTTAGCAAATATTTCATATTTTCCTAACAACTTTCCAATTTTTTAGCAGTAAGCTGTCAAAGTCGCAAGGAAATAAGTCTGTTAATTTTTTATTGTTTTCAAAAAGTTATAAAAAATGAACAGATTTTTTAATTTTTGAGGACTAACAATGAACGTTTACATGTATCTTTGCTTTCTTTCCGCATTATCTATTTTAATTGGTTTTATTACTAAAAAAATTAGTAAACGGATTCAGTATACCATCGCCGTAACCGCCGCTTCTATGGTGGTGTCTTTAGCTTTTATTTTCTTAGGTAAACTGGGCTATTTTAAATTAGATATTATCGCCAAAGAAGTTATGCAGTTGATCGATTTTAAAGGCTTTTTAATTGATGGTGTCTTAGGTTTCTTGCTCTTTGCGGGGGCTTTAAGCATTAAATTACCTTTAATGCGTACGCAAGTGCGCGAAATTACCGCCTTATCCCTTTTTTCTACTTTTGTTTCAACGGCATTAGTGGGTCTTTTGTTATTCGGCATGAGCAGTCTTTTAGGCTGGCATATTGATTTAGTTTACTGCTTATTATTTGGTGCGCTGATTTCACCAACGGATCCTATTGCCGTTTTAGCCATTATTAAAAACTTAAAAGCCCCACAAAAACTTTCCATGAAAGTAGAAGGCGAATCTTTATTTAATGATGGTGTGGGGTTAGTGATTTTTACCACAATTTTCGCCGTCGCCTTTGGCGGACAAGAACCAAGTGCCTCAGGCATTACAATGTTGTTCTTAAAAGAAGCCGTAGGGGGCATTATTTTTGGTATGGTACTGGGTTTTTCCGTGCATTACTTAATTAAATCCACCACAGATGCCAGCTCTCAAACCTTATTAACGCTTATGATTCCAACAGCAGGTTATATGCTCGCGAGCTTGTTACATGTTTCTGGCGCACTTTCCATGGTGGTTTCAGGCATTATTATTGGTAACTGGTCTGTTGATAAGCGTTTCCATGCCGATGACCGCGGAAACTTCGAACATTTTTGGGAAATGATCGACCACTTTTTAAACTCACTTTTATTCTTGCTGATCGGTTTTGCTATGTTATTAGTGGATTTTACAATGCAAGGTATCGTATTAGCACTTTGTGCAATTCCAGTTTGCTTAATTTGTCGTTATGTAAGCGTGTTTTTACCTTTCGCTTGGTTTGGGCGCAACACAATTTATAATCCGTACACCTTGCGTATTTTAACTTGGGGCGGATTACGCGGAGGCCTTTCTTTAGCGATGGCGCTTTCCATTCCGTCGGGTAAAATTTTCCTTCCTGGCGTAGGTATGGATGTGCATGATTTATTAGTTATTATGACTTACGCTGTGGTGTTATTTGCGATTTTAGTACAGGGTACAACCATTGAAACGATGGTTAAAAAATCCAAAGAAGTGACAATGGCAGAGCGTGGTTATGTTGGCTTAAAAGGCAAACAATATCGCGCAAACTAAATAAATGAGAAAAATTTCGGCGCGAGATGAAAAATAATCCAGACCGAAATTTTTCTTTTACGGAAAATAACAGAATACATCTGTTCAAATTAGCACCTAATGTTGAGCTTTTCTCTTTGTTTTTCGTGCATTTTATAGACGTAAGGCGCTAGACCCTTTATAATCTAGCGTCTTTAACAAAATGACTAACAAATTCGGTGCTGATGCCGAGTGAAACTTATTTTGAGGTAACAAAATGTCATCTATTGAAACAACACAAGGCTTAGAGCGCCGTGTACAAATTTCTGTACCAGCTGAAACTGTAGAAAAAGCGGTACGCGAAGAATTAAAACGCGTAGCAAAAACTGCACGCGTAGACGGTTTCCGTAAAGGTAAAGTCCCAGCGGCGATGATCGAAAAACTTTACGGCGCATCGGTTCGTCAAGAAGTTCTAGGTCAATTATTACAAGACGCTTTCTTCAAAAAAATGATGGAAGAAAAAGTCAACTTAGCAGGCCGTCCAACTTTCTCTGTAGATCAATTTGAAGCAGGTAAAGATTTAGAATTCACAGCAACTTTTGAAGTTTTCCCAGAAGTTGAATTAAAAGACTTAGAATCAATCGAAGTTGAAAAACCAGTCGTTGAAATTGCCGAAGCTGACGTTGAAAAAATGATTGACGTTTTACGCAAACAACAAGCAACTTGGAAAGAAGTTGAAGGCGAAGCTAAAGCCGATGATCGCGTAACAATTGATTTCGCAGGTTCTATCGATGGTGAAGCATTCGAAGGCGGTAAAGCGGAAGATTTCGTTTTATTAATGGGTCAAGGCCGTATGATTCCAGGTTTTGAAGAAGGTATCGTTGCACACAAAGCTGGCGAACAATTCGATATCGAAGTGACCTTCCCTGAAGAATATCACGCAGAACATCTTAAAGGTAAAAAAGCCGTATTTGCGATCAACTTGAAAAAAGTTGAAGAAATGGAATTACCTGAATTAACTGATGAATTTGTAGCTAAATTCGGTCCTAGCATCAAATCAGTTGAAGATTTACGCGCAGATATTCTAAAAAATATGCAACGTGAATTAAAAAATGCAGTAAAAGCACGCGTTAAAGCACAAGTTTTAGAAGGTTTATTAAAAGCGAATGAAATTGATGTTCCTTCTGCAACAATCGAACAAGAAATCGAAGTGTTACGCAACCAAGCTGCACAACGTTTTGGCGGTAACAAAGAACAAGCGGCACAATTACCACGTGAATTATTCGAAGGCGAAGCAAAACGTCGCGTACAAGTTGGTTTATTATTAGGCGAAGTGATCGCTACAAATAAATTTGTTGCAGACGAAGAACGCGTTAAAGCAATGTTAGAAGAAATGGCATCTGCTTACGAACAACCGAAAGAAGTGGTTGAATACTACCAAGGTAACCAACAGTTAATGAACAGCTTACGTAACGTAGTATTAGAAGAACAAGCTATTGACGCATTACTTGAAAAAGCAAAAGTAAGCGAAAAAGCGATGACTTTTGATGAAGTAATGGCAGCACAAGCTTAATTCATCTAAATCACTCTTTGCTAAAAAAGTGCGGTTGTTTTCTGTAAAATAACCGCACTTTTTACTATTTATTATTTATAAAAATTGAAACTCATAATCAAGAGAGGTCACCATGAGCGTAATTCCTATGGTCGTTGAGCAAACATCGCGCGGCGAACGTTCTTATGATATTTATTCACGTTTATTAAAAGAACGCGTGATTTTTTTAAGTGGCGAAGTCGCCGATCCCATGGCGAATTTAATTGTTGCCCAACTACTGTTCCTTGAAGCGGAAGATCCTAACAAAGAAATTAGTTTATATATCAATTCTCCAGGCGGAAGTGTCACCGCGGGAATGGCAATTTATGACACCATGCAATTTATTAAACCAGATGTACGCACCGTTTGTATCGGTCAAGCCTGTTCGATGGGCGCTTTTTTATTAGCAGGTGGCGCAAAAGGTAAGCGCGTAGCTCTACCTAATGCACGCGTGATGATCCATCAACCTTTAGGCGGTTTTCGTGGTCAAGCCACAGATATCCAAATTCACGCCCAAGAAATTTTAAAAATCAAACAAACCTTAAACGAACGTTTAGCTTTCCACACAGGTAAAGATGTTGCGACCATTGAAAAAGATACCGAGCGCGATAATTTTATGTCTGCACAAGAAGCGAAAAGTTACGGTTTAGTTGATGAAGTTTATGTCACGCGAGATGACATCGTGGGAAATAAATAAGGAATTATCATGGAAAAAAATAAAGATAGTTTAACTTGTTCATTTTGTGGCAAAGATCATAACCAAGTCGCACGCATTATTGCGGGCAAAGATGGGTATATTTGCAATGAATGTATCGAAACTTGTCATGAAATTTTAACGGATGCGAAAGCAGAAGGGCGAGGCGATGCTTGGGAAGAAAATCACAGCGAAAAAGACAGCTTCGCGCCGAAAAAATTACCGACCCCGCATGAAATTCGCGCCCATTTAGATGAATACGTCATTGGACAAGATTACGCGAAAAAAGTCCTTTCCGTCGCGGTATATAATCATTACAAACGCTTACAATCCCATCAAAATTTAACCGATGTGGAATTAGGTAAAAGTAATATTTTATTAATTGGCCCAACAGGTAGCGGTAAAACATTACTTGCGCAAACAATGTCAAAAATGCTTGATGTTCCTTTCGCTATGGCTGATGCAACCACTTTAACTGAAGCCGGTTATGTGGGCGAAGACGTAGAAAATGTCTTGCAAAAATTACTACAAAGCTGTGATTTTGACATCGAAAAAGCCGAAAAAGGGATTATTTACATTGATGAAATTGACAAAATTACGCGCAAATCAGAAAACGCTTCAATTACACGTGATGTGTCAGGTGAAGGCGTCCAACAAGCCTTATTAAAACTAATTGAAGGAACGGTTGCCAATATTCCTCCGCAAGGTGGACGTAAACACCCAAATCAAGAAATGATTCGTTTAGATACATCGAAAATTCTCTTTATTTGCGGTGGTGCTTTTGCAGGCTTAGATAAAGTTGTCGAACGTCGCCTTAACAAAGGTAGCACAGGAATTGGTTTTAATGCTGAAGTGAAAACAGAAGAAAGCAAAGCCACATTAAGTGAATTATTTAGTCAAATCGAACCCGATGATTTAATGAAATTTGGTTTAATTCCAGAATTTATTGGTCGTTTACCGGTTACCGCGCCATTAAATGAATTAGATGAAGAGGCCTTAATTGCGATTTTAACTGAACCGAAAAATGCGTTAACCAAACAATACCAAGCATTATTTGGTTTAGAAAATGTAAAATTAACCTTTACGGATAAAGCTTTACAAGCCATCGCGCGCAAAGCCCTTGAACGCAAAACAGGTGCACGAGGTTTACGTTCCATTATGGAAGCCTTGTTATTAGATACAATGTATGATTTACCATCGCTAGAAAATTTACAAGAAGTTGTGGTAGAAGAAGAATGCATTACAAATAATGAAGCACCAAAACTAATTTATCTGGCATAAAAAACGAAAACGCACCTTAAGGTGCGTTTTTTTAGAAAAAGCGAAAAGAAAAATTTTCCAAAAATTCGGTGCGAGAGAAATTTTTTTAAGTAACTCGCGCCGAAAAAAGGTAAAAAGTGTTCGGATTGATTTTTAAATAAACGGCG
>JAHHQY010000002.1 GCA_020026115.1 Actinobacillus sp.
GATTGTACCCACGTTAACGTGCGGTTTAGTACGTTCAAATTTTTCTTTAGACATTAAGAGTCCCTCTTGATAAACACGGTTATCGGTGGTGCAAAACCACATTAACCAAATAAAAGTTTATATAGGAAATAAAAAGGAAGGTAATCTAGGAATGGTGCTGATAGGCGGATTTGAACCGCCGACCTCACCCTTACCAAGGGTGCGCTCTACCAACTGAGCTATATCAGCGTGTCTGGAGCGGGCAGCGGGAATCGAACCCGCATCATCAGCTTGGAAGGCTGAGGTAATAGCCATTATACGATGCCCGCAGTCCTAAATTCATCTATCCCATCAGATCAAAACACATAAAAAAATGGTGGAGGGGGAAGGATTCGAACCTTCGAAGGCTGAGCCGGCAGATTTACAGTCTGCTCCCTTTGGCCGCTCGGGAACCCCTCCACGAGATTTTTACTACTTGATACGAGAAGTAATGGTGCCGACTATCGGAATCGAACTGATGACCTACTGATTACAAGTCAGTTGCTCTACCTACTGAGCTAAGTCGGCGTTGTCGTAAGCAAGTGCGGCGTATTATAGGGAATTTTTAAAACTGCGCAACCCCTTTTTTTAATTTTTTTTAAATTTCTTGTTCGTTAGATCATTTTTAAATCAAAATGCTATGTTTTTATGCATTTTTTATCTTTTTATCTGATTTTTTTATGGTTTCTTGTGGAATTTAAGGTATATTTCAGCCTTTCTTATTAGCTTAATTAAATTATTTATTGTGAATTTCGCGAAAAAAAATCCTATTTTGGCCGAAGAATTAACGCCATTTTTAACTTTTAGCCGTCAACAATGGGCCGATTTACGTAAATCCGTGCCTTTAACCTTAACAGAAAAAGATTTACAACCTTTAATCGGCTTTAATGAAGAACTTTCTTTAGATGAAGTACAAACGATTTATTTACCTTTAATTCGTTTACTTCATTACTACATCGATGAAAATATTCGTCGCCGAGCGGTTTTAAACCGTTTTTTAAGCAATTCAAAACCTAATGTTCCTTACATTATTAGTATTGCCGGCAGTGTGTCCGTAGGAAAAAGCACAACCGCACGTTTATTACAAAGCTTACTTGCAAGTTGGCCTTGCGCTAAAAAAGTAGATTTAATTACAACAGATGGTTTCCTTTATCCTTTAAAAACTTTGCAAGAGAAAAATCTGTTAGAAAAAAAAGGCTTTCCTGTTTCTTACGATACTTCTCGCTTATTGCGCTTTTTAGCCGATATTAAATCCGGCAAACGTCATGTAAAAGCGCCGGTTTATTCGCATTTGATTTATGACATTATTCCTGATGAATTTAATGAGGTAGACCAACCTGATATCTTAATTTTGGAAGGCCTCAACGTCCTGCAAACATCGGCACAACACAGCAAATTATTTGTGTCCGATTTTGTCGATTTTTCTATTTATGTGGATGCCGATGAAAGTTTATTAAAAGAATGGTACGTTGCGCGCTTTTTAAAATTCCGCCAAAGTGCTTTTAGTAATCCTAATTCTTACTTCAAAGAATATGCCAAACTTTCCCAAGAAGAGGCCGTTGCGACAGCAGAAAAAATTTGGGATAACATCAATGGGTTAAACTTAAATCAAAATATTTTACCCACGCGCGAGCGCGCAAATTTAATTTTAACGAAAGGTGAAAATCACACCATAAAAAGCGTAAAACTAAGAAAATAACCGAAAATTCAGGGGATTGTACGAAAAATAGATAAAAAATCTTTATCAATTTGCCTTTAGGGCGTATAATCTCGCCGTTTTTTTGACTTAAACTTAATCAAATTTTAGAGGAATCAATGGCTAAAGAAGATTGCATTGAAATGCAAGGTACAATTTTAGAAACCTTACCAAATACAATGTTCCGTGTGGAATTAGAAAATGGTCACGTTGTGACAGCTCATATTTCTGGCAAAATGCGTAAAAACTACATCCGCATTTTAACAGGCGACAAAGTAACGGTTGAAATGACCCCTTACGATTTAAGTAAAGGTCGCATCGTTTTCCGTAGCCGTTAAGGCGTAAAGAGGCACGTTTTAAACGTGCTTTTTTATTATTCCCCTTCCTTTTTTCATTTTCTTTGTCCCTTCATCTTTCATCCACTTATTTTTTTGAAAAAAAACTGTGAACTAGATCATATTTTTACATTTTGATTATTGAGCAAAAAATCTCGAGTCCGTATAGTGCAACGCGAAGATTCAATATCAATTACTAAGGAGTTATGTATGAGTCCATTTGTTGCGGAATTAGTCAGTACCGCTTTACTGATTTTGCTCGGTAATGGCGTAGTTGCAAACTGCGTATTAAAAAATACAAAATCAGGTGGCGGAAACTGGATGGTTATCACGACCGCTTGGGCCTTCGCTGTGTTTATCGGTATCGTTGTTGCCGGACCAATTTCTGGTGCGCACATGAACCCTGCCGTAACCGTAGGTTTAGCTGTTGCAGGTTTATTCCCTTGGGAAAATGTTGCAGGTTACATCGTTGCACAATTTATCGGTGGTATGATTGGTGCAGCACTTGTTTATCTTTTCTATATCGATCATTACAAAGCAACTCAAGAAGAAGGTTTAAAACGTGCAACTTTTGCAACTGAACCTGCTATTCGTAATTACCCTGTAAACTTCTTCAACGAAGTGGTTGGTACTTTCGTCTTACTATTCGTCTTGTTCTACATAGTCAGCGATGCAGGTCAAGCTCACTTAACCTTACAAAATGTACAAGCACCAATTGGTTTAGGCTCTTTAGGCGCATTACCAGTTGCAATCTTAATCTGGGTTATCGGTTTAAGTTTAGGTGGTACCACAGGTTATGCAATCAACCCTGCTCGTGACTCTGCACCTCGTATCGTATTAACCTTATTAAGCGGAAAAGTCGGCGCGAAACCAGATTGGGCTTACGGTTGGGTTCCAATGATTGCCCCAATGGTCGGTGGTGTATTAGCTGCACTTGCTTACTTAGCTTTAGGCTTTTAATTCCTTTTCATTTGTTTTTCCTATCTAACGCAAAATGCACTCTTATTCGAGTGCATTTTTTTTGCCTTCGCACCGAAAATTTAAACTTTTTTTCGGTGCGAGTTCCGTTTTCGTTTTAGATTTTACAAGCTCCGCCTGCACAACCATCATCTAAATCGGTTTGCTCATCTTCAGCGCCATCACGCGTATTTTGGTAATACAAGGTTTTTAGCCCATATTTATAAGCAATTAACAAATCATTTAATAATTGCTTCATCGGTACTTTTTCCCCTGGGAAACGTTTTGGATCGTAATTGGTGTTCGCTGAAATAGCTTGGTCAACAAACTTTTGCATAATCCCCACTAAATGCAAATACCCTTCGTTATTAGGTAAATCCCAAAGTAATTCATAAGCATCTGCCAATTTTTCGTACTCAGGAACAACTTGTTTTAAAATACCATCTTTTGAAGCTTTAACACTTACATGACCGCGAGGTGGTTCAATACCATTGGTTGCGTTAGAAATTTGCGAGGACGTTTCCGATGGCATTAAGGCCGTTAAGGTTGAATTACGCAAGCCATATTGCAAAATCTGCACGCGTAAGGTTTGCCAATCATAATGCAAGGGTTCTTGAGTTAATTCATCTACCGATTTTTTATAGGTATCTATTGGTAAAATACCTTGCGCATAAGTTGTTTCATTAAAGAGCGCGCAAGCACCTTGTTCTTTGGCTAAATTCATTGAGGCTTTCAATAAATAATATTGAATAGCTTCAAAGGTTTTATGGGTTAAATTATTTGCACTGCCGTCAGAGTAACGCACGCCATTTTTCGCTAAATAATAAGCAAAGTTAATCACCCCAATACCTAATGGACGGCGCAATAATGCACTACGCTTAGCCGCTTTCACGGGGTAATCTTGATAATCTAATAAAGCATCTAATGCGCGTACAACTAAATCGGCTAATTCTTCTAGCTCATCTAAATTTTCTAATGCACCTAAGTTAAATGCCGATAAAGTACAAAGAGCAATTTCGCCATTTTCATCATACAAATGTTGTAATGGTTTCGTTGGCAAGGCAATTTCTAAACATAAATTAGACTGACGCACTGGCGCTAAATTAGGATTAAACGGTGAGTGAGTATTGCAATGATCTACGTTTTGAATATAAATGCGTCCTGTGGAAGCACGCTCTTGCATCAATAAAGAAAATAAATCTACGGCTTTGACTTTACGCTTGCGAATGTTTGGATCTTGCTCGTATTTGCAGTAAAGTTCGGCGAATTTATCTTGATCTGCAAAGAATGCGTCATAAAGCCCTGGTACATCAGAAGGGCTAAATAAGGTTATTTCAGCGCCTTGAATTAAGCGTTGATACATTAATTTATTTAATTGCACCCCATAATCCATATGACGTACGCGGTTATCTTCTACACCACGATTATTTTTAAGCACTAATAAGCTTTCAACTTCTAAATGCCAAAATGGATAATATAAGGTTGCAGCACCACCACGCACGCCACCTTGTGAACAAGATTTTACTGCGCTTTGGAAATGTTTATAAAAAGGAATACAGCCGGTATGGAAGGCTTCCCCACCTCGAATTTGGCTACCGAGGGCGCGAATTGCCCCAGCGTTAATACCAATACCTGCACGTTGAGAAACATATTTCACAATCGCGGAAGCCGTTGCGTTAATAGAGTCTAAACTGTCATCACATTCAATTAAAACACATGAGCTAAATTGACGCGTTGGGGTTCGTACGCCAGACATAATCGGCGTTGGTAAGGAAATTTTAAAAGTAGACACCGCATTATAAAAACGGCAAATATAATCTAAACGTTGTTCTTTAGGATAATGAGAAAATAAACTTGCTGCCACTAAAATATATAAAAATTGTGCCGATTCATAAATTTCGCCCGATACACGATTTTGTACTAAATATTTGCCTTCAAATTGTTTTACTGCCGCATAGGAAAACGTCATATCACGGTTGTGATCTAAAAAGCTATCCATTTGCGCCCATTCTTCTTGGCTATAATCTTGCAATAAGCTGGCATCATATTTACCCATTGCCACTAATTTTTGCACATGCTCATATAATTTCGGCGGTTCAAATTGACCGAATGCTTTTTTGCGCAAATGGAACATGGCAAGACGTGCGGCTAAATATTGATAATCTGGCGTTTCTTTACTGATTAAATCTGCTGCAGCCTTAATAATGGTTTCATGAATATCTGAGGTTTTAATCCCTTCATAAAATTGAATATGTGAGCGTAACTCTACTTGTGAAACAGAAACATTTTCCAATCCTTCTGCTGCCCATGTGATAACGCGATGGATTTTATCAAGGTTAATTTGCTCTTGAGTGCCATCTCGCTTTGTTACCATTAATGCTTTATTCATAATTATTCCCGTTAATTTAATTTGCGCTAAAAACAAAATACCCCTAAATAGGGGGTAATGTTGGATTAGAATAATCGCAAGCACTTTAAACTGCAAATAATATATTTCTATAGCTCTAATTGACAGTTTCTAACTCTTTAAAAATTCATTGAATTTTTTTACTCGCGCCGAAAAAATAGCGCACAAAAAATTTTTCTTACTACAAGGAATTTTTTGCTCGCCAGTTTGTAGATTTAATAAAAAACTTATGCTTGAACTCTTTTTGAGCATAAAAAAAAACGCCACATTAAGTGGCGTTTTAGGGAAAGTTTATTTCCAGTTTTTATTTTTTGAGGTGTGACCAAGACCTGGGTTAAAGCCATTGGTTGGGTCAAGTTTGAAGTAGAAATTTTTCAAATCCGGTTTCGCTTCATACAAATGCCCAACATTATGTTCAGCTGGGTATTGTGCACCGCGCGTATCAAGTAATTTCAACATTTCTGCTTCTAATTTATGCCCGTCTACACCAGGTTTTAAGATGTAATCTTGGTGGAAAACGTGACACATAAAGTGGCCATAATAAATTTTATGCGTAATTTTATCCGCAATTTCTGGTGGTAATTTTTCAAACCATTCTTTGTCATTACGGCGTAAAGCAATGTCTAAGGCTAATAATTCACCCACTTCTTTTTCGTGTACATTGTGGTAACGAATCGCAGCGGAAGCCACCGCAAAACGATGTAACATCGCCGCTTGCGCTTCTTCCCCATTACATTCAAAGAAACCGCCCTTTTCGCCATGAGCAAAATAATTGCCTAAAAACTCGCGAGTTTGGCCAATTAAATCACCGCCCACTTTTAAAATAAGATGATGATCGTATTTTTCATGGAAATCTTCCATTTTCGCTGGCAACTGATTTGGAATAAATTTTGACATACTTTGCAATAACGTATCGCTAAAGTGATTTGGCAAGAAACCTAATTTATGCGCAATGCGATCTGCTTTCGCTTTTAATGCAAACAATTTTGGCAACCATTTTGTTCCCATTTTTTTGATGACCCAGAAGGTATCTTTACCATATACTGTGGCTAAATCATAAGCATCGCGATGAATGTATTCACCTGAAATCGGCAGGCTTTCAAATTCGGTTAACATCGCACGGCGTACATCGCTTAGTGCATCAATATCATTTGTACCAATATAGAAAACAGCGGTTTCTTTATCCATTGGGAACGTATCTAAACGTACGGCAAATACGGCTAATTTCCCAGCACATCCTGAGGCTTCGTAATGACGTTTAGGGTCGGCGTTAAAACGAGCTGGCGTGTTCGCATCTACTTCTCGTACATGGTCGCAGTAAGAATGGTCGGAACCTTGCCCGCAATCATGTTCTATATCTTGAATGTCGTAATTTTGTTTTTCTAAATTCGTTAAAATTTCTTCTGGCGTATGACCTAATTTAATGCCTAAATGGTTGACTAACTCTAATTTGCCTTCTTGGTTAATTTGCGCAAATAATGCCATTTGGGTGTAAGCAGGGCCACGTTGTACCAAAGCACCGCCTGAGTTATTACATACCCCACCGACAACGGAAGCGCCAATACAAGAAGAACCGATAACAGAATGTGGTTCGCGTTTTAATGGGCGTAATAAATCTTCTAATTCATATAATGTTGCCCCAGCTAAACAAACGGCTTGAGTATTTTTTTCAATCAGCTGAATGCCATCCATTAACAATGTATTGATAATCACGATATCGCGATCGTAATCGTTGCCATCTGGTGTGGAACCACCGGTTAAGCCTGTATTCGCAGATTGTGAAATCACGATAACATCGGCTTCAACACAAGCCTCTAATACTTGCCAATATGCTAATAATGTATTTGGTTTTACCACCGCGATTGCGTTACCTTCACCAAAACGATAGCCTTTACGGTAAAAAGCGGTTTTGCTTGGATCCGTAATAACTTGCGTTTTCCCTGCAATATCGATGAGTTTAGAAATTAATTGTGGGTTTGCCATTGATTTTTCCTTTTTATAAATTTGTTAAAAATAAGTTATCATTTAATAACAAATCAAGAATGTTGTCTATTAAATCAAAAATTTCCTACTAATTTTTTTTAATTTTGCGACATATATCACAAAAAAAAATCGCCTTTCGGCGATGAGGAATTTCACTCTTAAAAGAATTTTTGCTGACTAAAAATGCGGATAAAAAATTTATCTCGCACCGAAATTTTTCTTTTTTTTCGGCGCGAGTCTTCTTTTTATTTTTCTCCAGCTAAAATATCTAAGATTTTTTGACGATATAAGGTGATGTTATCGGCTTGAGTTTCTGTAATTTTTCCTGCTTCAAGTAATTCTTGCGTCGCATCTTTAATTTCCATTAAAGCCGATTCTACTTTGTCCACTGGTGTTGCAAAAGTCATTTCATTTTCAACCGCACCACTCGCTGAGCTTCCTTGGTAAGCGGTATTTTGTGCATGGCTTGCTGGCGTTTCAGAAGCATCTGATATGGTTTTTCCTAATAAATACCCCGCTGCCGCACCCGCTGCACCAGTTAATAAATGAGATTTCATATTAGAAGAATCAGGCTTTTTCGCACTACTTGTTGTTTTAGCTGAAGAAAAAGTCGCATCTTTTTGCGTGTTATTAAATTGGTTTGAGCGCGTATTTGTTTTTGATGATTGCGTCTTTTTGCTTCCATAAGTATTTCTTTTCACAGGATAAGAAGCCACTCGTTTGTAGCTACTGCTGTGACTTGAACGATATCCGCCAGAACGTTTAGCCACCGCTTCTGTTGGTAACACACATAATGAAGAGATAATTAATGTGGTTAATAAAGTTTTTCCAAATGTTTTCATAATTTTCCTTAATGATAGAAAGTCGAGGATTGCAAAAAAATCAGCCACTAATTTTATGCTGATTTTCATCATTTCTTCAACCTTTATACAAAAAAAACCCCTTTCAAGGAAAGGGGTTTTCGCTATGAGTGAAAAAATTAATCTTCAACCATATTCGTTAATAATTCCGCTAAGTTAGCTGTTGCATCTTCGACAGAACTCACTAATTCCGCTTGTTCAGCACTTTCAAGCGCCGACATTTCTGCGTTAAGTTCTTCATTTACAACAACTTTATCTAAGCGTTTATTTTTGTGGTAAGCAAAACCAGTACCTGCTGGGATTAAACGACCAACGATAACGTTTTCTTTTAAGCCACGTAATTCATCACGTTTACCTGCGACTGCAGCTTCAGTAAGCACGCGAGTCGTTTCTTGGAATGATGCCGCAGAAATAAAGGATTCTGTTGCAAGTGATGCTTTTGTGATACCAAGTAATTCACGTTGATATTCCACAGCCGGTTTGCCTTCAGCAATACGTTTACGGTTAACGATTTTAACACGCGCAACTTCTTCTTGTGCACCTTCTAGGAACTCAGAATCGTAAGCGTTAGTAATCACACATTTACGTAACATTTGACGTACGATAACTTCAATGTGTTTATCGTTAATTTTTACCCCTTGTAAGCGGTAAACTTCTTGTACTTCGTTAACGATGTATTCTGTTACTGCGTGAATACCGCGTAAGCGTAAAATGTCATGTGGCATTTCCGCACCATCGGAGATTAAGTCACCTTTTTCTACCATTTCCCCTTCAAATACGTTTAATTGACGCCATTTCGGAATCATTTCTTCGTATGTTTCGCCTTCAGCTGGGGTAATCAATAAGCGACGTTTACCTTTGGTTTCTTTACCGAAGGATACAATACCTGAAATTTCAGCTAAGATTGCAGGTTCTTTCGGTTTACGTGCTTCGAATAAATCCGCAACGCGCGGTAAACCACCGGTAATATCTTTCGTACCTACAGATTCTTGTGGGATACGCGCTAAAGATTCACCGATTGAGATTTCAGCACCGTTATCTAAGTTAACAATGGCTTTTCCTGGTAAGAAGTATTGAGCTACAACGTCAGTACCTGGGATAAAGATGTCATTGCCTTGAGCGTCAACTAATTTGATCGCTGGACGTAAATCTTTACCTGCTGTTGTACGTTCACCCACATCTTGCACAACGATTGAAGATAAACCGGTTAATTCATCCGTTTGACGTGTTACGGTTAAGCCGTCCACGATATCTTCAAATTTCACAAAACCACTTACTTCAGAAATAACTGGCATTGTATGTGGATCCCAGTTCGCAACAACTTCACCTGCTTCTACTTCTGCGCCATCACCTTTATTTAAGATTGCACCATAAGGCAATTTATAATGCTCTTTAGTACGACCATAAATATCGATAACGGTTAATTCAGTATTACGTGAAGTAAGAACTAACTTACCTTCTTTGTTGGTAACGAATTTCGCACCAGCTAAACGTAAAGTACCTTTGTTTTTCACTTGTACGCTAGATTCTTTAGCGGCTGCAGATGCTGCACCACCAATGTGGAACGTACGCATGGTTAACTGTGTACCTGGTTCACCGATTGATTGTGCTGCAATAACACCAACGGCTTCACCTTGGTTAATTAAGTGGCCTCGTGCTAAATCACGACCATAACATTTCGCACACACGCCGAAATCTGTTTCACAAGTTACAACTGAACGTACTTTGATGCTATCAACAGAGTTTTCGTCAATCACATCACAAAGTTTTTCGTCCACTAATGTGTTACGAGCAATTAAGACTTCGTCTGTACCTGGTTTTAATACGTCTTCTGCTACAACACGACCTAATACGCGATCACGTAATGCTTCTTTAACGTCGCCACCTTCGATTAATGGCATCATAACGATACCTTCGTGTGTACCACAGTCATCTTCAACGATAACTAAGTCTTGAGCAACGTCAACTAAACGACGAGTTAAGTAACCTGAGTTCGCAGTTTTTAACGCGGTATCCGCCAAACCTTTACGCGCACCGTGGGTTGAAATAAAGTACTGAAGTACGTTTAGACCTTCACGGAAGTTTGCGGTAATTGGTGTTTCGATGATCGAACCATCTGGACGAGCCATCAAGCCACGCATACCTGCAAGCTGACGAATCTGAGTTGCACTACCACGCGCACCAGAGTCTGCCATCATAAAGATGCTGTTAAATGATGCTTGTTTTTCCATTTCGCCATCACGGTTCATCACTTCTTCAGTAGATAAGTTTTCCATCATGGCTTTACCAACACGTTCATTTGCCGTAGACCAAATATCGATAACTTTATTGTATCGTTCGCCTGCGGTTACTAAACCTGATTGGAATTGTTCTTGAATTTCAGCAACTTCTGCTTCAGCTTCAGAAATAATTTCATATTTCTTCGCTGGGATTTCCATATCATCAATACCAACAGAAGAACCTGAACGTGCCGCATAAGCAAAACCAGTGTACATAATGTGGTCAGCAAACATTACGCTGTCTTTTAAGCCAAGACGACGATAGCTTGCATTGATTAATTTAGAAATCGCTTTTTTGGTTAATGGTTGGTTGAATAATTCAAATGGCATACCTTTTGGTGCAATCATCCATAAAATTGCACGACCAACAGTGGTGTCTTTTAAGGTTGTATGCGCTTCGTATTCACCTGCAACATTTTTAACCCATTCGGTAATACGTACTTTCACGCGTGCATGCAATTCTGCTTCACCTGTACGGTAAGCTTTTTCTGCTTCACGTGAATCTTGTAATACCATGCCTTCCCCTTTGGCATTCACTTTTTCGCGGGTCATATAGTAAAGACCCAATACCACGTCTTGAGAAGGAACAATAATCGGATCACCATTCGCAGGTGATAAGATATTGTTAGTCGACATCATTAACGCACGCGCTTCTAATTGTGCTTCAAGTGTTAATGGTACGTGAACCGCCATTTGGTCACCATCGAAGTCCGCATTGAACGCCGCACAAACAAGTGGGTGTAATTGGATTGCTTTACCTTCGATAAGAATCGGTTCAAATGCTTGAATACCTAAACGGTGAAGTGTCGGTGCACGGTTAAGCATAATTGGATGTTCGCGAATCACTTCCGCAAGAATATCCCATACGATAGCATCTTCACGTTCAACCATTTTTTTCGCCGCTTTAATGGTTGTTGCATAACCACGGCTTTCTAATTTAGCGTAAATAAATGGACGGAATAATTCCAATGCCATTTTTTTCGGTAAACCACATTGATGTAGACGTAAGTAAGGACCTACGGTAATTACAGAACGGCCTGAGTAGTCAACACGTTTACCTAAAAGGTTTTGACGGAAACGACCTTGTTTACCTTTAATCATATCCGCTAATGATTTAAGTGGACGACGGTTAGAACCTGTAATCGCACGACCGCGACGACCATTATCTAATAAAGCATCAACAGATTCTTGTAACATACGTTTTTCGTTACGAACAATGATATCTGGTGCAATTAAATCTAATAGACGTTTTAAACGGTTATTACGGTTAATAACGCGACGATATAAATCATTTAAATCAGATGTTGCAAAACGACCGCCATCAAGTGGAACTAATGGTCGTAAATCTGGTGGTAACACAGGTAAAACTGTTAACACCATCCATTCTGGTTTATTGCCAGATTGAATGAATGATTCAATTAGTTTTAAACGCTTAGTGATTTTTTTACGTTTTGTTTCAGAATTTGTTTCTTGTAATTCTTCACGTAAAACTTCGCACTCGTGTTCTAAATCCATGCTACGCAATAAATCTTGCACAGCTTCAGCACCCATTTTAGCTTCGAATTCATCGCCAAAACGTTCTTCTGCGTCTAAATATTGTTCTTCTGTTAATAGCTGACCTTTTTCTAAGTCAGTCATACCCGCTTCAGTTACGATAAAAGATTCAAAATATAAAACACGTTCAATATCGCGTAATGGCATATCTAATAAAAGACCAATACGGGATGGTAGAGATTTTAAGAACCAAATATGTGCAACAGGTGATGCTAATTCAATGTGTCCCATACGTTCACGACGTACTTTAGATTGCGTTACTTCAACGCCACATTTTTCACAAATTACACCACGGTGTTTTAAGCGTTTATATTTACCACATAAACATTCGTAATCTTTAACTGGCCCGAAAATACGCGCACAGAACAAGCCGTCACGTTCAGGTTTGAAAGTACGGTAGTTAATGGTTTCTGGTTTTTTCACTTCACCATATGACCATGAACGGATCATATCTGGCGAGGCTAAACCAATTTTAATCACATCAAAATCTTCACTCGTTTTTGATTGTGTTTTTAAAAGCTTTGCTAAGTCTTTCACTTAATTGCTCCTGTCGGAGTTAAACTTATCCACTCGCACCGAATTTTCGGTGCGAGTGGGCTCGAGAGTTTTTACGACTTACTCTTCATCAAGGTCAATATTAAGCCCTAATGAACGGATTTCTTTCATAATTACATTGAAAGATTCTGGTGTACCTGGGTCCATTTGTTGGTTACCCGCTACGATGTTTTTATACATCTTCGTACGACCATTCACGTCATCGGATTTCACAGTTAACATTTCTTGTAAGGTGTAAGCTGCACCATATGCTTCTAATGCCCAAACCTCCATTTCACCGAAACGTTGACCACCGAATTGCGCTTTACCACCAAGTGGTTGTTGCGTAACAAGGCTGTAAGAACCGGTTGAACGTGCGTGCATTTTGTCATCAACCAAGTGGTTCAATTTGAGCATATACATATAACCTACGGTTACTGGACGTTCAAATTTTTCACCAGTGCGACCATCGAATAAGGTAATTTGACCTGATGTTGGTAAGTCACCTAATTCTAATAAGCCTTTGATTTCTTGTTCATCAGCACCGTCAAATACCGGTGTTGCAATTGGTAAACCTTTACGTAAGTTTTGTGCTAAACGCATCACTTCTTCATCACTGAAGGTGTTAAGGTCAACTTTTTGTTCGCCTGCACCTAAGTCATACGCTTTTTGCATGTAGTTACGTAATTTTTCAACGCTTTGTTTTTGTTTAATCATTGCGTTGATCTTGTCACCAATACCTTTCGCCGCTAAACCTAAGTGAGTTTCTAAAATCTGACCGATGTTCATACGAGAAGGTACGCCCAGTGGGTTCAATACGATATCCACAGGTTGACCATTTTCATCGTACGGCATATCTTCGATTGGGTTAATTTTTGAAATTACACCTTTGTTACCGTGACGACCCGCCATTTTATCCCCAGGTTGGATACGACGTTTCACCGCTAAGTAAACTTTAACAACTTTTAATACGCCTGGTGCTAAATCATCACCTTGGATAATTTTGCCACGTTGTACTTCAAGTTTTTGTTCAAACTCTTTGCGTAATTCTTCGTATTGATCGGCTAATTGCTCTAACTGAGTTTGTTTAGCTTCATCACTTAAACTTTGTTCAAGCCATTGTGTACGGCTCATTAAGTCAAGTGATTTTTCATCCATACCTGTTGAAACTAAAAGATTACGTACGCGAGCGAAAAGACCAGCTTCTAAAATTTCAAGCTCTTCCATTAAGTCTTTTTTCGCTTCTTTTAATTGCATTTCTTCAATTTCAAGTGCGCGTTTATCTTTTTCAACGCCATCGCGAGTAAAGACTTGTACGTCAATTACTGTACCTGAAACACTGTTTGGTACACGTAAAGAAGAGTCTTTAACATCAGAGGCTTTTTCACCAAAAATGGCACGTAGTAATTTTTCTTCTGGTGTTAATTGAGTTTCGCCTTTCGGTGTCACTTTACCTACTAAGATATCGCCACCTTTTACTTCCGCACCAATGTAAACAATACCAGATTCGTCTAGTTTGCTTAATGCTGCTTCACTTACGTTTGGAATATCTGCGGTAATTTCTTCGCTACCTAGTTTAGTATCACGCGCCACACAAGATAATTCTTGAATATGGATTGTTGTGAAACGGTCTTCTTGAACAACACGTTCAGAAACTAACATGGAGTCTTCGAAGTTATAACCATTCCATGGCATGAATGCCACGCGCATGTTTTGACCTAAAGCTAATTCACCTAAATCTGTTGAAGGACCGTCTGCTAAGATTTCGCCACGTTCAACAGGTTCACCTAATTTCACACAAGGAATTTGGTTAATACAGGTATTTTGGTTAGAACGGGTGTATTTAATTAAGTTATAAATATCAATACCCGCTTCGCCTGCAACGGTTTCATCTTCATGGACTTTCACCACAATACGTGATGCGTCAACATATTGGATGGTACCACCACGTTTCGCCACAACAGCAACACCAGAGTCAAGAGCTACTGGTTTTTCCATGCCTGTACCAACTAATGGTTTATCGGCACGTAAAGTTGGTACTGCTTGGCGTTGCATGTTCGCACCCATTAAGGCACGGTTCGCATCGTCGTGTTCCAAGAATGGAATTAACGCTGCCGCAACAGAAACAACTTGCTGAGTTGAAACGTCCATATATTGAATTTCGTCAGGACGGAATAAACCAGATTCACCTTTTTCACCACGCGCTGTAACAAATGCGTCAGTAAAACGGAAGTTTTCATCTAAGTTTGAGTTCGCCTGCGCGATAACATATTTACCTTCTTCAATAGCAGATAAATATTCGATTTCTTCTGTTACTTGGCCGTTAACCACTTTACGATATGGGGTTTCTAAGAAGCCATAGCCGTTAGTACGCGCATAAACAGAAAGTGAGTTAATCAAACCGATATTTGGACCTTCAGGGGTTTCGATTGGACATAAACGACCATAGTGCGTTGCGTGTACGTCTCGAACTTCAAAGCCTGCACGTTCACGTGTTAAACCACCTGGACCTAAAGCAGAAATACGGCGTTTGTGCGTAACTTCAGAAAGCGGGTTATTTTGATCCATAAACTGAGAAAGTTGTGATGAACCAAAGAATTCTTTAACTGCCGCTGAAATTGGTTTCGCATTGATTAAATCTTGTGGTGTTACTGCATCTAAATCGCCTAAAGATAAGCGTTCTTTTACGGCACGTTCAACACGTACTAAACCAATACGGAATTGGTTTTCAGCCATTTCACCTACAGAACGAATACGACGGTTACCTAAGTGGTCAATATCATCAACTTCGCCATTACCGTTACGAATAGCAATGAGTTTTTTCATTACTAAAACGATATCTTCTTTACTTAATACACCGCTTCCATTTTCATCATCGATACCTAAAGATCGATTGAATTTCATGCGACCTACTGCTGATAAATCATAACGATCAGCAGAGAAGAACATATTTTCAAATAAACCTTCAGCCGCTTCTTTTGTCGGTGGCTCACCTGGACGCATCATGCGATAAATTTCTACTAATGCACTTAATTTATCGTAAGATGGGTCGATACGTAATGTTTCAGAAATATATGCACCAGCATCTAAATCATTCGTAAATAAAGTGTCGATGGTTTTATAGCCAGCTTGAGATAATTTCGCTAATAATTCTAATGTTAATTCTTCATTAGCTGCACAAATGATTTCACCTGTATCTAAATCAAGGTATTCTTGTGCTGCAACTTTGCCAACGATATATTCAGTTGGTACTTGTACTTCAGTAACATTATCTTTCGCTAAAGCTTTAATATGACGCGCTGTAATACGACGACCGCGTTCTACATACACTTTACCATTCACTTCGATATCAAATGTTGCAGTTTCACCACGTAAGCGTTCTGGCACTAATGTCATTAATAATTTGTTATTATCAATGGTGAATTGCACTTTATCGAAGAATAAGTTTAAGATTTCTTCTGTTGTGTAACCTAATGCACGTAAAATAATGGTGGCAGGTAATTTACGGCGACGGTCGATACGTGCGAATAAATTATCTTTCGGGTCAAATTCGAAATCTAACCATGAACCACGGTAAGGAATTACGCGTGCATTAAATAAAATTTTTCCTGATGAGTGGGTTTTACCACGATCACTATCAAAGAACACACCTGGACTGCGGTGTAATTGTGATACTACAACACGCTCTGTACCATTAATCACAAATGTTCCGTTATCTGTCATTAATGGGATTTCGCCCATATAAACTTCTTGTTCTCTAATATCTTTAATTGTTCCTGCTGCCGCATCACGATCGTAAGTTACTAAACGTAATTTTACGCGTAATGGTGCTGAGTAGGTGGTGCCTCGAATTTGACATTCGCGTACATCAAAAACAGGTTGTCCCAACTGATAACTAACATATTGAAGTTCTGTGTAGCCATTATTGCTGACAATTGGGAATACAGAACGGAAAGCCGCTTCTAATCCTTGTTGGCCTTCAGGATCTCTACGAATAAATTTTTCGAAAGAATCAATTTGGATAGTTAATAAATAAGGGACGTGTAAAACTTGTGGACGTTTACCAAAGTTTTTACGAATACGTTTTTTCTCGGTATATGAGTAAACCATAGGGTTCCTCTGCTTATTGTTCAGTGACCCAACCGCTAAAATTGCTAGCGGCAATGATTGCCGTTAAATGACCGCACTCTGAACCTTACTTCTTTAGTGGGTGGGATCTCAAAATTAAATGCTTAATTTGAGTAAAATGAAAACAAATAACGGTAAATTTATTTCCATTCCTGGATAGCACAAAATGGCCGATGGTCAAACCACCAGCCATTCAGCCTAAAACAAGGCAAAAGTCTTAAATCAAAATTATTTGATTTCTACTTTAGCGCCTGCTTCTTCTAAAGCTTTTTGTAATTCTTCAGCTTCAGCTTTAGAGATACCTTCTTTTAAGGTAGCTGGAGCAGATTCAACTAAGTCTTTAGCTTCTTTTAAGCCTAAACCAGTTGCAGAACGTACAGCTTTGATGGTTGCAACTTTGTTTGCACCAGCTGCAGCTAAGATTACATCAAATTCAGTTTTTTCTTCTGCTGCTTCAGCAGGACCTGCTACTGCTACAGCTGCTGCTGCTGCAGAAACACCGAATTTTTCTTCCATTGCAGAGATTAATTCTACAATTTCAGTAACAGTTTTAGAAGCGATCGCTTCAATGATTTGTTCGTTAGTTAAAGACATAACAATCAATTCCTAAAGTAAATAAATTAAACGTGTTAAGAAAAGCAGATAGAGAATAAATTAAGCTGCTTCTTCTTCCATTTTGTCGCGTAATGCCGCAAAAGTGCGCACAAGTTTGCCTGCCGCTGCTTCTTTCATAGTAGCCATTAAACGTGCAATTGCTTCATCGTAAGTTGGTAATGTTGCTAAGAATTCAACATCTTTAACTTCACCTTCAAAGGCTGCACCTTTAATTTCAAACTTATCGTTTGCTTTTGCAAAATCTCTGAATAAACGTGCTGCTGCACCTGGGTGTTCATTAGAGAATGCGATAAGTGTTGGACCTACAAACGTATCTTTTAAACATTCGAATTCTGTACCTTCTACAGCACGACGTAATAAGGTATTACGAACGATGCGCATAGAAACGCCAGCTTCACGAGCGCTTTTACGTAATTCAGTCATTTTATCAACAGTAACACCGCGAGAGTCTGCGATAACTACTGAAAGGGCACCTTTGGCTGCTTCATTTACTTCCGCAACAATTGCTTGTTTGTCTTGAAGATTTAATGCCATTGGCTTTTAGCTCCTGAATACACTCCGATTTCTCGGAATAAAAATTCCTAACTATGTTAGGGCGAATTCGGTGCACAGAAGCAAGAAAATTTCTTATTCTGTATCACCATCTACGTAGGATAATTAAGATTTTACTCCCCTACGGTCTTGGACGGGGCTTGATGTGGTCAAGCACCAACCAGAAATTGTGTGTAACACCTAAAAAGGCTTACATAAACAAAGGCGCAAATTATACAATTTATTTACGCCTTTGTAAAGTGTAAATTATAGACTGTTTTGGTCGATTTCTACACCAGCACCTTGCGTAGTAGAAAGGCTAACTTTCTTAATGAAAATACCTTTCGCTGTAGAAGGTTTTGCTTTGTTTAATGCAGCAAGTAAAGCTTGTAAGTTTTCTTTTAACTGTTCTTCAGAGAAAGTTGCTTTACCGATTGTGGTGTGGATGATACCGTTTTTATCATTGCGGTAACGAACCTGACCAGATTTTGCATTTTTAACTGCATCAGCAACGTTGGCAGTTACTGTACCAACTTTAGGGTTTGGCATTAAGCCACGTGGACCTAAGATTTGACCAAGTTGACCTACCACACGCATTGCGTCTGGAGATGCGATAACAACGTCAAAGTTCATTTCGCCTTTTTTAACTTGTTCAGCTAAGTCTTCCATACCCACTAAATCTGCGCCAGCTTCTTTAGCAGCGTCTGCGTTTGCGCCTTGAGTAAATACTGCAACGCGAACTTCACGACCAGTACCGTGTGGTAATACAGTTGCACCACGAACGTTTTGGTCAGATTTACGAGGATCGATACCTAAATTGATTGCAGCGTCAACGCTTTCTACGAATTTTGCTGTTGCAAATTGTTTTAATAAAGCTACTGCTTCGTTGATTTCATAAGCTTTAGTTGAATCAACACCAGCTTTGATTGCTTTCATACGTTTAGTAAGTTTAGCCATTGATTATTCCTCCACGACCAAACCCATTGAACGTGCAGTACCTTCAATAGATTTCATTTTAGTTTCGATAGTAGCGCCAGTCATATCTTTTGCTTTTAATTCAGCAATTTCTTGAACTTGTGCTTTAGTCACTTTACCTACTTTATCTTTGTTCGGTTTAGCAGAACCAGATTTAACGCCAGCTGCTTTTTTCAATAATACTGCTGCAGGTGGAGTTTTAGTGATGAAAGTGAAAGAACGGTCAGCGTAAACTGTAATAACAACAGGAATTGGTAAACCTTTTTCCATTTCCGCAGTACGTGCGTTAAATGCTTTACAGAATTCCATGATGTTCACACCTTGTTGACCAAGGGCTGGACCTACTGGAGGTGACGGGTTAGCCATACCAGCTGCAACTTGCAACTTGATATATGCTTGTACTTTTTTAGCCATTATTTAATTTCCTCTATTTGGGTATAGCGCTCACAATGAGCTTCCCTATGTGTAAAAAAGGGTTGCATTTTAATCAAAGGCAACCAATATTTCAAGCAAAAAATAAATAAAAATTCCCGCACCAATTTTTCGGTGCGAGAACATTTTTACTTTCCGCAAAAGCCTTAGCTTTTTTCAACTTGTGAGAATTCTAATTCTACTGGTGTCGCACGTCCGAAAATAGATACGGAAACTTTTAAGCGACCTTTTTCGTAATCAATTTCTTCCACAGTACCGTTGAAGTCTGCAAATGGACCTTCAGTAACGCGCACATCTTCACCTGGTTGGAACATTGTGCGTGGTTTTGGTTTATCTGAATTTTGTTCTAAGCGATTTAAAATTAAATCTGCTTCGCGATTGCTAATTGGCGCAGGCTTATCTGGTGTTCCGCCAATAAAGCCCATCACGCGTGGTACGCTACGCACTAATTGCCATGTGTAGTCGTTCATTTCCATTTTTACTAAAACGTAACCTGGGAAATATTTACGTTCACTTTTACGACGTTTACCACCGACATTTTCTACTACTTCTTCGGTTGGCACTAATACTTCACTGAATAAATCTTCCATTTCATGTTGTTTAATATATTCACGCAAAGTTGTCGCAACACGGCCTTCATAACCAGAGAAGGCTTGCAATACGTACCAACGTTGTTTATTTGTTTTATTTTCTTCAGTCATTTTAGAACCTTAAATCTGTCAAAAATTTAATTGCTGAAACGATTACGCTATCGAAGCCCCATAAAATAAGGGAAACGGTTACGGTTACGCCCATCACAATTAAGGTTGTTTGCATGGTTTCTGGACGTGTCGGCCAGCTAATTCTTCGTAATTCAATTTGGGATTCTTTAAAAAATCCACGCGCTTTTGCCCCTTGGTTGGTGAGCAAGGCCACCCCAAAAGCGACAAGTAAGCCTACAATAACTGCCACAACACGAATTGGTGTTGATAACATTTCAGCTAATTTAATATTGCCATAGGCAATTACTGCGATTAAAACGAACGTTAATCCCCATAAAGCGTTGTTTAGCCCTTTGGATTTTTGTTGTTCAATCTCCGTAAGTTGTTTTTGTTTCTTTTTTGTTTTTTCAGACGCCATAATTTAGCCTATTTTAAGGTTAATAAATAAAAGGGAATTACAAACGCAGAATAATAGCACTTTATTTTTTCATTGACTATTAAAAAATCAATAAAAATCCGCTTTTCATTTTTTCTCTTATTTTTAGCGATTTTGCTTAACCTTTTGATAATAAAAATAAAAAAAATATTTTTCCGGCGCGAGCGAAAATTGCTATTTTTGCTTATAAAAAAGATATATAATTCCGTAATTTTGTAAAAATTTCAGCCACCATAAAAACAGAGGAATCACATAATGAAATTAGTTGAAGTCAACCACCCATTAGTCAAACATAAACTCGGTTTAATGCGTGCCGCCGATATTTCCACCAAAGATTTCCGCGCACTTGCTACTGAGGTAGGTAGCCTTTTAACTTATGAAGCCACAGCGGATTTAGAAACCGAAACTGTCACTATCGACGGTTGGTGCGGTCCTGTGGAAATTGAACAAATTAAAGGTAAAAAGGTTACTGTTGTACCCATTTTACGTGCAGGTTTAGGAATGATGGATGGGGTATTAGAGCATGTCCCAAGCGCGCGTATTAGCGTTGTTGGTATGTACCGAGATGAGGAAACCCTAGAGCCTGTGCCTTACTTCCAAAAATTAGCCAGTGAAATCGAAGAACGTTTAGCTATCGTTGTTGACCCAATGCTTGCCACTGGGGGTTCAATGATTGCAACAATCGATTTATTAAAACAACGCGGTTGCAAAAACATTAAAGTTTTAGTTTTAGTTGCTGCGCCTGAAGGCTTAAAAGCATTAGAAAAAGCACATCCTGATATTGAAGTTTACACAGCATCCGTAGATAAATGCTTAAATGAACATGGTTATATCATTCCAGGTTTAGGCGATGCTGGGGATAAAATTTTCGGCACGAAATAAAAAACGTCTCGCACCGAAATTTAGCCTGATAACAAAAACCTCCTTTTTAGGAGGTTTTTTTATAGATCGTCGGCGTGATGAAGCAATACAAATTTTTCCCACAAGGTTTCTTGGCTTTCCACATGCAACGGGTCTTGCACAATACAATTCGTTATCGGACAAACTTTTTGGCAAGTGGGTTTTTCGTAATGCCCCACACATTCTGTGCAAAGAGCTACGTCAATTTCATAAATTTCATCCCCAATATAAATGGCCTCATTGGGACATTCCGGCAAACACATATCGCAATTCGTGCATTTTTCCGTAATTAACAGCGCCATGCTTGTTCCTGTAATCAAATAAAAAGAGGCGAATTATAAAGATTTTCCCTCAAAAGTCCAAGATTCTTGCTAGTTTTTACGCCAACTTGGGCAAATAAATTCCTATAAAAATCCGTTACAAGCAAAAAATAAGGCGTTATAATAAAGGCAATTTTTAAGACTATTTCACAGGAGAATCCAATATGTCCGTTATTCAAATGAAAGATCTTGACTTAGCCGGAAAACGTTTATTTATCCGCGCTGATCTCAATGTTCCAGTTCAAAACGGCGAAATTACTTCCGATGCTCGTATTCAAGCAACCATGCCAACTTTAAAACTTGCCCTTGAAAAAGGCGCTAAAGTGATGGTGACCTCTCACTTAGGCCGTCCAACTGAAGGCGAATTTGACCCAGCTTTTTCATTACAAGTTGTCGTAGATTATTTAAATGAACATATGGGTGTGCCAGTTCGTTTAGTGCGCGATTATTTAGATGGCGTTGAAGTGAATGAAGGCGAAATCGTTGTTCTTGAAAACGTGCGCATGAATAAAGGTGAAAAGAAAAATGCGGAAGATTTAGCGAAAAAATACGCAGCACTTTGCGATATTTTCGTTATGGATGCCTTTGGTACCGCTCACCGTGCGCAAGCTTCTACTTACGGCGTGGCACAATTTGCTCCTATCGCCTGCGCAGGCCCTTTATTAGCGGCTGAACTTGATGCGCTTGGTAAAGCTTTAAAAGAACCACAACGCCCTATGCTTGCTATCGTAGGTGGCTCTAAAGTTTCTACAAAATTAGAAGTGCTTAACTCTCTTTCTAAAATCGCTGACAAAATTATTGTCGGTGGGGGCATTTCTAATACCTTCGTTGCAGCTGCAGGCAATAACGTTGGTCTTTCTTTATATGAAAAAGATTTAATTCCTGTGGCTCAAGAATTATCAAAAGAAATTGATATTCCACTCGCCATTGACGTTCGTGTTGGTAAAGAATTTTCAGATACCGCGCCTGCAACCGTGAAAATGGCAAACGATGTACAAGATGACGAAGAAATCATGGATATCGGCGATAAAACAGCGGAAAATCTTGCTAACATCATTAAAAGTGCAAAAACCATTCTTTGGAATGGCCCTGTTGGCGTATTTGAATTCCCTAACTTCCGTGTTGGTACTGAAAAAGTTGCTATGGCCATTGCTCAAGCCACAGAAAACGGTGCGTTCTCTATTGCTGGCGGTGGCGATACTTTAGCGGCTATCGATATGTTCGGCATTAAAGATAAAATCTCTTATATTTCTACTGGCGGTGGCGCATTCCTTGAATTTGTTGAAGGTAAAGTCCTTCCAGCTGTGGAAATTTTAGAAAAACGTGGCGCAGAATATCGCGCATAAGTTCACAAAGTGCGGTTAAATTTTTTATCCGCACTTTTTTGTAATCTCACTCCAATTAAGAGGAAAACCTAATGACTACTCGATTACTTGATATCGTAAAACCTGGCGTGTTAACTGGTGATGATGTAAGCAAAGTTTTTGCTTATGCAAAAGAACATAACTTTGCAATCCCTGCGGTAAACTGTGTGGGTTCTGACAGCGTGAACACTGTGCTTGAAACTGCAGCTCGTGTCAACTCACCTGTTATTATTCAATTCTCTAACGGTGGTGCAAGTTTCTTTGCGGGTAAAGGTTTAAAAAATCCAACAAGTGGTACACGTCCAGACGTACTTGGCGCAATTGTTGGTGCAAAACAAGTTCATACTCTCGCTAAAGAATACGGCGTGCCTGTTATCCTTCACACTGACCACGCAGCGAAAAAATTACTTCCTTGGATCGATGGTTTATTAGAAGAAGGTGAAAAATATTTCGCAGAAACCGGCAAACCTCTTTTCTCTTCACACATGTTAGATTTAAGTGAAGAACCAATGCAAGAAAACATGGAAATTTGCCGTAAATACTTAGAACGTATGTCTCGCATCGGTATGACATTAGAAATTGAAATCGGTATTACTGGCGGTGAGGAAGATGGCGTAGATAATTCTGACGTTGATGAATCTAAACTTTACACTCAACCTGAAGATGTTCTTTACGTTTACGATCAATTAAATCCAATTAGCCCACGTTTTACCGTTGCTGCGGCCTTTGGTAACGTACACGGCGTTTACAAACCAGGTAACGTAAAATTAAAACCTTCTATTTTAGGTCAATCTCAAGAATTTGTAGCTAAAGAGCGCGGTCTTGCAGAAAAACCTTTAAATTTCGTTTTCCACGGCGGTAGTGGTTCAAGCACGGAAGATATTCGTGAAGCCATTAGCTATGGTGCAATTAAAATGAATATCGACACCGATACACAATGGGCTACATGGAAAGGGATTTTAGATTTCTACAAAGAAAATGAAGCCTATTTACAAGGTCAACTTGGTAACCCAACAGGCCCTGACGCACCAAACAAAAAATACTACGACCCTCGCGTTTGGTTACGTAAAGCAGAAGAATCCATGTCTCAACGCTTAGAAAAATCTTTCAAAGATTTAAACTGCGTTGACGTGTTATAAGCGTATTTTTTAAAGATAACCGCACTTTTTAGTGCGGTTTTTTTATGGCTGTTACGCTCATTTTGCCCATAAAAAAACTCGCGCCGAAAAAAAGGATTCAAAATTTCGGCGCGAGTTAAATTTATTTTACTTAGTCTTCGTCAATACTTTCTAATAAAGTTTTTGATGGGAAGTAATAAATACCCCCTGTGACAGCTTTCACAAAGTCTAATAAACGGTCGTAATCGCCATTTTCATCTGCTGTAATCATTTGTGTAATCGCAGTTTCTAACACACTTAAATCTGCACAGAAACCAACGAACATAGTGCCGTGTTCTTGTGCATTCCCAAATGGACGATTTTGACGGAACATATCTTGTTCTTCATCGTTACGAATAACTTTACTTTTTTCGTTATGCGCCCATGCAGGTTTAACATCATCAGAAAGTTCAATATCATCATGTTTTGTGCGACCAATCACTTTTTCTTGGTATTCTGTTGTTTCGCGATCCCAAGGAATTAAGTTATCGATATCCACAAATTTTTGCGCTAATAAATAAGTACCGCCTTTGTGCAGATCGATATCATCTTCAATTAAAACCGCATCTAAACGTTCTTGTGCTTTTGGATTTTCTGTACCGTCAACGAAGTCGATTAAATCTCGGCTATCCAAATATTTATAACCTTGTACATCATCAACTAAATCGGCAAAAGGTAATAAAGCACGACGTACGTATTTCGCTGCTTGGAAGTTTAAATCCATACGTTCAGATTTAATCATAAAGAAAATATCGCCAGGTGTTGCGGGGAATTCGCGTTGACCATTTTTCATAGCTTTAAAACTATGTAATTGTTTTGGCTTAGGAAATTCTGCAAAAATTTTATTCCAACCATTTTCAGAAACACCAAAAGAAATGCTTAAATTCGCTTGAGTATCTTTTTGTCCAATAGATTTTTCAATGCCCGAAACTTTACCTAAAGCTTCTTGTAATTCTTCTGCACTGCCTGCTTTAATGACAAAAGTTAAGTATTCCGCAAAAGAATTTGGATCGGTAATGGTGCCCATTTGAGCGGATTGTATACGTTGCATAAATTTCTCTCCTTCAGTTAAGTATTGTGTTAATTTTAACCCATTGACCGAGGGTTTCTCAATCTATTTCACCTATTGATTAAAGTAATCACTTATTTTTTATAAGGTTTTAGCTCGCGCCGAATAATTGTTGTGCATTTTGCCATAATATTTTTTCAGCCTGCTGTTTTTCCTCTTCTGTTTTCAACCCTTTTATTTCACATAAGGCCTTAAAAATTAACGGAATATTCTTAGGATAATTGGCTTTTCCTTGTTGTCCTGATAAAGGCATATCGGGGCTATCTGTTTCTAAAAGCAAATAATCTAACGGCAATTGTTGTATGGTTTTACGTGTTTTTTGCGCGCGTTCATAGCTAATGACCGCGCCAACGCCAATAAAATAGCCTAACTCAATAAATTTTTCCGCTTGTTGTAAACTTCCTGAAAAACCATGCAGAACGCCTTTTTTCGCTAAGTTTGCTTTTTTCAAAAAAGGCAACATAAGCTCATGCGTTTTGCGACTATGCAAACTTACGGGCAAATGAAATTTTTGCGCTAAAGCTAATTGCATGGCAAAAAAATCTTGTTGCTTGCGCCACAATTCTGCACTTGTAAGTTCTGCAACAGCGCGATCTAAACCAATTTCGCCTAAGGCCACACATTGAGGATTTTTCTGCTGTAAGGCTTTTTCTAAAGCGATTAAATCCTGCTTTTGATGCTGGGCAATAAATAACGGATGCAAACCTAAGCCGTAACTCACTCGCGCCGAAAATTGGGCAAATATTTGTGGAAATTTAATAAAATCTTGCGCAGTTGTGCCGGCTTGAAACATTTTCAGCACTTGCTTTTTTTCACTTAGCGATAAAATATGGGCAAGACTTTCCCCTGTTCTTGCTTGCAATAAATCCAAATGACAATGGCTATCAAAAAACATTTTCCGCCTCTTTTTACTTTTTTTTAACTTTTTTATTGTTGCTTTTTGCGCTTTTTTGCTTGCGCTTCTCATCTGACCACTGCCCGAAAAATGCTGATTTCCTTGCATAGCTTCGGGATTTCCCTATAATTTCGCAGGCTTTTTTTTATAGGAAAATTATTCATGAACTCGCAAAAAAAACGAAAAAACCTCTTACAAAAATCATTTTTAGCCGGCCTTGTGGTTTCTCTTTCTAGCGTTGCCTCAGCGGCGGCTTTCCAACTTGCGGAAGTGTCCACCGCAGGCTTAGGACGCTCTTTTGCAGGTCAGGCTGCTTTTGCTGATAATGCTTCAGTCGTTGCCTCAAACCCCGCTTTAATGACCCAATTTAGCCAAGCGCAAGTTAGTGCTGGCGGTATTTTATTCAGTCCACATATCAATATTCAAGGTAAAATCGACGCAACGGGCCAAGATGCCAGTGAAAAAGACATTGCGCCACCGGAATTTGTACCGATGATTTATGCCTTAATGCCTATCAATGATCGCTTTTCCATCGGCGGTGGCATTAACTTAAACTATGGTTTAACCACTCAATACGGCGAAAACTTCAGCGCAGGTTTTCTTGGGGGTACCACCAAACTTGCGGCCGTTAACACTAATTTTAGCGGGGCTTATCGCCTTGACGATCACTGGAGCATTGGTGCGGGCGCAAGTGTTGTTTATACCAAAGCGACAGTAAAACGTAATGTCGGAGCTTTAGGGGATTTATTAAGCCATAAACTTCAGCCTGTTAAAGATGCCCTGAATAATGGCACCGCTGAAGAACTTGTTCCTGCTTTGAAAAATCCTACTGTAAAAAATAAATTACATCAGGAATTAGACAATGTTTTTCAATCTATCGGCCAACTTCAACCCAATCAAACTCTCGCTAAACTTTCTGGTGATAACATTAGTTTTGCCTTTAATTTAGGCGTAAGTTATGACTTTAATAAAGATCATCGCATTGGTTTAGCTTATCATTCCCCTGTAATTATTCATTTTAAAGGGCAATATTTTAGCGATTTACCACCGGTGGATTCCATTATTAACGGAGAAAAAACACCGGTTTTAAATGGTTTATTAGAACAATCCGGCCATGCGGATAAAATCAAATCTGCCATTGTCGGTACAAATGGACGCGAGCAAAGCGGTAAACTTGATTTAATCTTACCTGATTATTTAGAACTTTCTGGTTGGGATAAATTAAGTGAAAACTTTACGTTAAGTTATAGCGCAAAATGGACCAACTGGAGCCGTTTTAAAGAATTACACGCAACAAATTCTGAAACGGGCAATACCTTGTTCTATAAAAAAGAAGGCTTTAAAGACAGCTGGCGTTATGCACTTGGTGCAACCTACGATCTTAACGAAAAATGGACATTCCGCACTGGTATCGCTTACGATACGAGCGCCGCAGGTGACTATCACACCATTTCTATTCCTGATACCGATCGTAAATGGTTAAGCCTTGGTGCCACTTATCGCTTTACCCCGAACCTTTCTTTAGACCTAGGTTATGCCTACGTTCAAGGTAAAAAAACGCACTTTGTAGAAGATGAAGGTCAACCAACTTCTGCCACCTTCACCTCTAGCGCTCATGCAAGCCTTTACGGTTTCCATGTAAATTATTCTTTCTAAGCATTCTTGCAAAAAAAAAGCGCGATATTTTACCTCGCGCTTTTTTCTTTAATCTTGCTGAAATTCTTGCGTGAAAAGTCCAGCACTTTCCCCTGGAATGGCTTTTTCTTCCATCGCCCATTCCCCTAAATCAATTAACTGACAACGCTTACAACAAAACGGACGATAAGGGTTTTCCGCCGTCCATTGCACAGGCTTTTTACAGGTTGGGCAAGCAACAACTAAAATTTCTTCTGACATATTGGCTCCTATTTTTTTCTTGGAAAATCATACCCTAAAAGCTAGGTTCACCCAATAATATTCAAAAAAAACTCGCGCCGAAAAAATGAATCCAACTTTTCGGCGCGAGATATATTAAAAAATTTTCTTAAAGGAAAAAATTAGTTTTCCCATTGTAATGAACGTTGAACGGCTTTTTTCCAACCCGCGTAACGACGTTCACGTTTTTCTTCGTTACCATCTGGCATAAAGCTACGTTCTACTGCTGCTTTATTGCGTAATTCATCAATGTCATTCCAGAAACCTGTTGCTAAACCTGCTAAGTAAGCCGCACCTAATGCTGTCACTTCTTTCACAACTGGGCGTTCAACAATGGTATCTAAGATATCTGCTTGGAATTGCATTAAGAAATTGTTCGCTGTGGCACCGCCATCTACGCGTAATGTTTTTAATTTATCGCCAGAGTCAGATTGCATTGCTTCAAGTACGTCGCGAGTTTGGTATGCGATAGATTCTAAGGTTGCACGTACAATGTGGTTACGGTTTGCACCACGAGATAAACCTAAGATTGAACCACGAGCATACGGGTCCCAATATGGTGCGCCTAAACCTGTAAAGGCAGGAACAACATAAACGCCATTACAATCTTTAACTTTTTGTGCAAAATATTCACTGTCGGCTGCATCGTGAATAATTTTTAATTCATCGCGTAACCATTGAATTGATGCACCCGCCATAAAGATTGAACCTTCTAATGCGTAAGCTGGTTTACCTTTTGCATCACAAGCGATGGTTGTTAATAAGCCATTTTTAGATTCAACAGCTTGGTCACCAGTGTGCATTAACATAAAGCAACCTGTACCATAGGTATTTTTCGCTTGGCCTGCATTTACGCAAAGATGGCCGTAAAGTGCTGCTTGTTGGTCACCTGCGATACCAGCAACTGGAATACGCACGCCACCCATACCACCGATGTTAGTTTTACCGTAAACTTCAGATGAGTTTTTCACTTCTGGTAACATAGAACGTGGAATGTCGAGTAATTCGAGCATTTTGTCGTCCCATTGTTTGGTGTGAATGTTAAATAACATGGTACGTGATGCATTGGTGTAATCTGTTACATGTACGCGACCTTGAGTTAATTTCCACACAAGCCAAGTATCTACTGTACCGAATAATAATTCGCCACGTTCTGCTTTTTCACGCGCGCCTTCTACGTTATCTAAAATCCATTTTACTTTTGAACCAGAGAAATAAGGGTCTACCACTAAACCTGTGGTTTTACGAATATATTCTTCGTGGCCGTCTGCTTTTAATTTATCTGTGATTGGTGCCGTACGACGACATTGCCATACAATCGCATTGTAAACAGGTTTACCTGTTTCTTTTTCCCATACGATTGTGGTTTCACGTTGGTTTGTAATCCCAATTGCTGCAATGGTATCAGCTTTAATGTCTGACATCGCAACAACCTCGTGTAACACAGAGCTTTGGCTTGACCAAATTTCCATTGGGTCATGTTCAACCCAACCCGCTTTTGGATAAATTTGCGTAAATTCCCGTTGTGCAACAGCAATAACGTTAGCATCATGATCTAATAATAATGCACGAGAACTGGTTGTACCTTGGTCTAAAGCAATGACGTATTTTTTCTCAGACATAAACGTCTCCTTATTGAAACAATTTTTTAATGTTCACTTTTACAAAAACATTTTATAAAAGCGTTATCATCCGAATTTGGACTTGGCTACCTAGGTGACCGTAGATTTTTGTATTCTAAATGATTTATGCTTATAAAAATGTGAACTAGCTCTAAAAATGAAAAATTGATAAGTTTCGTTCGCATAATTTTCAGTCATTCCTCTCATTTAGATATAAAAAAAGGGAAGTTTTTACTTCCCTTTTTATTCTTATTAGTCTTCTTGCATTTCTGCGTGATGTTTATTTTCTTGAACCATGGTAAGGAGCAATAATAAACAAGCAATCACAGAGCCAGCAAGCATAATGTGGAATCCACTATCCCAACCGTATTTCGTTGAAGCCCAACCGATCAATGCACCAGCTGCCACAGAACCACCAAGGTAACCAAATAAACCAGTGAAACCTGCCGCAGTACCCGCCGCTTTTTTCGGCGCGAGTTCTAATGCGTGTAAACCGATTAACATCACAGGACCGTAAATTAAGAAACCTACAAGTACCATCATCGCCATAGCTAAATCTTGAGATTCAGCTTTCCAGTAAATGTAAAGAGCGATGGTTGTTGCTACCATAAAGATAAAACCAGTTAAACCGCGTTTTGCTTTAAAAACATAGTCAGAAACCCAACCACAGAATAAAGTTCCTGGAATGGCGGCAATTTCATACAATGCATAAGCGGTAGAGGATTTATCAATATTGAAATGACGCACTTCTTTTAAGTAAGTTGGCGCCCAGTCTAAAACACCGTAGCGAATTAAGTAAACAAACACGTTCGCAATAGCGATGTACCATAACAATTTATTTTTAAATACATATTGAATGAAGATTTCTTTTGCAGGAAGTTCTTTTTCGTCTTTTTCTGCATCATAATCATCAGGGTAATCGTTTTTGTATTCTTCAATTGAAGGTAAACCACAAGATTGCGGTGTATCACGCATAACGATGTATACGAATACAGAAGCGATCATCGCTGCAAAACCTGGATAGTAAAGTGCTTCGCGCCAAATTTCTGACTGCGCAACATCATTCACAGAAGGAATGCCGTGTTGGTTTGCGTAAATACTTGTTGCAAGCATTAAAAGTAAAGCAGGTACCGCACCACCTACGTTATGCGCAGTATTCCAAATAGAAACAATCGTACCGCGTTCTTTTTTAGACCACCAGTGAACCATTGTACGTCCGCACGGAGGCCAACCCATACCTTGGAACCAACCATTTAAGAATAAAAGAATGGCGATAATATAAATAGAACTTGTTGCCCAAGGGAATAAACCAACCGCAACCATTGTGGCGCCAGAAAGGAATAAACCTAAACTTAAAAATGCACGCGCATTAGAACGGTCAGAAACCGAACCCATAATAAATTTAGAAATACCGTACGCGATAGAAACGAAAGATAAGGCATAACCTAAATCTGCTTTGGTATAAAGTCCCGCTTCAATCATACCTGGCATTGCTAAAGCAAAGTTTTTACGCACAAAATAGTAAGCGGCATAGCCGAAGAAAATACCCATAAATACCTGCCAACGTAAACGGCGGTAAGTTGGGTCCTGTTTGTCTGCACTTAATCGTTCAATATGTGGTGCAGGCTTTAAGAAACTAATCATAGTGTCTCCTAATAATAATAACAAAGGGGCAAATTATTGCCCCGCCCTTTCAAAAAACAAGACTAAAAATGGTATTGTTTGCTAAGTTCTTGGAATTCTTGAACTTGTTGTGCAACCCATTGATCGTCTTTATTTAATTCTTTCGCAATGACTTTAGCGACTTTTTCCGCTGAAGCACTTGCAGCTTTCGCATCTAAGAATAAGAAACGAATACGACGTGCTAACACATCTTCTAAAGATTGTGCCATTTCAGAGCGTACAGCCCAAACAGCTTCCGCCATTAAGAATGGATAATCAGCATGGATTTTTTCTGCTAATGCAGGGTCTTCTTTCGCAATCGCTTCAATATATTGACGATCGCTACCGTAGAAGCCTAAATGGTTATCCATATCTGCTGGTGCATGACCGTGGATTTTTAAATTCACTGTCACACAAGTTCTTGCTGGTAATAAACCTTCTTTAATCGCCGCATCAAGCGTATCTTCTGCCATTTGACGATAAGTTGTCCATTTACCACCAATAATATCCACTAAACCTGAAGCGCTTACTTCTACTTTATGGCTACGAGAAACTTCTTTCGTTGATTTACCTTCATCTTTTGGCGCAGCTAAAGGACGTAAACCTACGTACACGCTACGAACGTCATCACGAGTTGGTGCTTCAACTAAATAATCTTTCGCAGTTTTTAAAATAAAATCAACTTCTTGTTCTAATGGTTTTGGTTCATATTCTGCATCTTTTACTAAAGTATCTGTTGTACCAACCACTAATTTATCATGCCAAGGCACCGCGAAAAGTACGCGTCCATCAGATGTTTTTGGCACCATTAATGCAGAGTCACCTGGTAAGAATTTACGATCAATCACTAAGTGAATACCTTGGCTTGGTACGATAGTATCGCCCACGTTTGGGTTATCCATTTTATTGATTTCATTTGTGAAAACACCTGTTGCATTAACAACACATTTTGCTTTCACTTCAAATTCTTCACCAGCTAATTCATCGCGTACTTTCACGCCACAAATTTTGCCATTTTCGTCTTTTAAAAGACCAACAACTGCGCAGTAGTTAACCACTGTTGCACCGTTATCAACGGCAGTTTCAGCTAAGTTTACTGCTAAACGAGAGTCATCGAATTGACCATCATAATAACGTACGCCGTTGTTTAATTTTTCTGGTTTTACACCATTTAAAACTTCATTGGCTTCACGACGACCTAAGTATTTTGTACGACCAATACTTAATTTACCTGCTAAAGCGTCGTAAACACTTAAACCTAAAGTGTAATAATAAGCTGTCCACCATTTTTCACCAGGGATGATGAATGCTTCACTTTTGAATAAATGCGGTGCATTTTTTGCTAAACGACCACGTTCGCGTAAAGCTTCACGCACTAAAGCCACATCACCTTGTGCTAAATAACGCACACCACCATGTACTAATTTTGTACTACGGCTTGATGTCCCTTTAGAAAAGTCTTTACGTTCTAAAAGAAGCGTTGAATAACCACGAGTTGTTGCATCGACGGCCACACCTAAACCACTCGCACCGCCACCAATAACAACGACGTCCCAATTTTCAGTCGTTCTCGCTTTTTGTAATTGTTCATTACGTTTCATATTTTACCCCTAAAATATTTATTCTGTTCCACTATTCCACTTTTAAGAATAAGTGATAACTGTAAGTAAAACAACATTTTTATGGTTGTTTTGTGACATGTATCACATTAACTTGAGTATTTACGAAAAAAACGCCTAAAATAACTTCATATTACGCCTGTTTTCGCTACAAATAAAAAAGTTATTGTTGCCTTTTTGAACAACAATAACTTCGCTCTTTTTCTCTTTGTTTATTTTAATCTTCATCGCCCTTTTTAGCAAAAGATTTCCTTTTTTAAAAATTTAAGCGATTGATTTTAAACCGATTATTTTTGCCTATTTTTATTTTTTATGAACTTAATCAACAATTTGAACTTGGCGATTATGTTGTTGCATTAAATCTAAAATAAATGGCGATGGTTGTTTATTTGAAAAGAAATGGTCGATTTCGCTCAAACAGCCTAAGCAAACAATAGCACGGCGACTAAATTTAGAATGATCGACCGCTAAAATTTTACGTTGCGAATTTTGCATAATGGCGCGTTTTACTTGCACTTCGTGATAATCGTAATCCAATAATGCGCCTTCTTGATCAATGGCGCTGATGCCTAAAATGCCAAAATCTAAACGGAATTGAGATAAAAAAGCTACCGTAGATTCGCCTAAAATCCCACCGTCTTTTCGTAACGCACCGCTTGCTAAAGTAATTTTAAAGCTTTCATTTTGCATTAAAATATAAGCGGCGTTGAGATTATTGGTCACCACAAATAAGTCTTTATGATCTAACAATGCATTGGCTACGGCTTCTGGTGTCGTACCAATATCAATAAATAAGGATGCGCCATTTGGAATTAATTTCGCCACCGCTTGCGCTAATTTTTGTTTTTCTGCGGAAAAGAAAAATTTTCGCTCTTTATAATCGCTATTTATTGAGCTTGAAATTGCCGCAGCGCCACCATGATGTCGGCTAATTAAATTGTTTTCAGCTAATTCATTTAAATCTCGGCGCATCGTTTGTGCGCTTACGCCAAGTAAATTCACCAGCTCTTCTGTACTTAAATATCCCCGTTGGCTTACAAGCTCAATAATTTTTTTATGGCGAATAGTTTGTTTCATGCTTTTTCCTTATTATTTTTATTTTGAAATATTGCTATTTCGCTAATGCCAAATACAAATGATGCAATTCTAGCACCTTTTTCGCTAACTGGCAGAAGGTTTCATCTAATTCGCCGTTATTATCAATCACTTCAGTTGCCCATTTTAAACGCTCTTGACGAGAAACTTGGGCTTGCATAATCTTTTGAATTAACGCCTCTTTATTACTATCTCGCTTTGAAGCTCGCTGTAATTGAACTTTTTCTTCCACATCAACGACTAAAACACGTTGGCATAAAGGCGTAAGATTATTTTCAATTAACAAAGGCACGACAAATAAAACGTAAGGCGCTGAACTGAGCGCTAATTGTCGTTCACATTCTTGCCGAATAGCGGGATGTAATAAATTATTGAGCCACGTTTTTTCCTCGGGATTCGCAAAAACTTTTTGTCGTAACATAGCACGATTTAAGTTGCCATCTTCTAACAACACCTCGTCCCCAAAATGGGCGCTAATTTTCGCTAACAAAGGCGAACCATAAGCCACAACTTGACGAGCCACGATATCCGCATCCACGATAGGCACACCTAAAGCGGCAAATAAATAGGCGATAGTACTTTTCCCACTACCAATACCGCCTGTTAAGCCTACAATATAACTCATTGTTTTTCCTATTAGATTTTAAAGAACATTATTTTACAAAGAATATTCCCACAAAGCTATTTTCTAAGCTATTTTTTCGGTGCGAATGCTCTTTTAAAGCGAGTAAAAAAATAAAGCGAGACCACTTACAATTAAACTCGGGGCAAAGGGTAAATATTCTTGAGCAGAAACAAAACATTTTCGCCACAAAGCCCAAGCAAGTCCTAATAAACAAGCAATAAACAGCAACCAAGGTAAAAGTTGCCAAGGCTGAATGGCACTTAAGGGTAAAAGTAACCAACAATCCCCGCGCCCTAAGGCTTCTCGTTGATAACAATATTTTGCGAGATAATAAATGGCATAGAGGGTAAAAAAGCCGAGCGCGCTACTACACAAACTCATTTCTAAACTTAAAGGGACAAAACGCAAATAAACGCCGAACAAAGCCCAGCACCACAAGCCTTGACATAACGCAGGGGAAATAAGTTGATAATCTTTATCTAACTGCGCAACAACATATAAACCACTAAGAAAAATATTTAGCCAAAAGGCGAAAAATACCTCTTCACCTTGCGTCTTAACGTACATTCCGCACAAGCAAAATCCGAGTGCAAAAATAAGGGCAAAAAACCATTGGGAAGCATAATTTTTCCCTTGTAATTGGGCGGACATTTTTTCTTGCCATTTTAGTTCGGGAAAGAATAGTTGCGCGCTTTGCTTGACCTCTTTTAAGACATTCGGCACAAATTGTTGCAAATAATGGCGTATAAAAATCCCTGTCAGCGCGCCACAAAGGCCAAGTAAAACAAGATAAGTGCTGATTTTCATTGAATCATCGAACCCATATTAAATATTGGTAAATACATACCCAGCATAATTAAGCCAATCAATCCGCCAATAATAAGCATAAGAAAAGGTTCTAATAATTGCGAAAAAACATCAATTTTATCATTAAGTTTTTCGCGATAATTGTCTGCAATTTTTTGCAAGATATCAGCTAAATTGCCACTTTTCTCGCCTATATATAGCATTTGTTGCGCTTGCAAAGGCAAAAAACTTCCACGCATGGCAAAAGAAAAAGCATAACCTTGCCCAATGAAATGTAATATGCGCTGAATTTCCTGTTGAAAAGGCCGATCTTCGCTTTGTTTATTATCCAAAAAACTTTGTAGCGCAAAATTTAACGGCACGCCAGCTTGTAACATTAAAGCCAGGCTTTGGGCAAAATTTACAATGCGAGCCAAAGCATAAATTTGTCCAACCGCGGGAAAATGATGCTGAATTTTTTGCTGATATTTTTTTACTCTCGCGCCGAAAAAATACCACAACACATAAAAAATTATGCCCAGGCTAATTAAATAGGTAGCCTTTGTGCGTAAAAATGTCGAGATTTGTAGTAAAACCGCCGTAAAAAACGGTAAATCTTGCAAGTTATCACCATACATGGCAGAAAATTGAGGCACGACAAAAATCAATAATAACAAGGTTAGGCTTAAGGAAATACCCAACACAAGGCTTGGATAAAGAAGAATTTTTTGGATTTTTTGGCGCATTTGTAATTGTTGCTGTTTATGCAAGGCAATTTGCAAACATAAAGGGGCCATTTGCCCTGTCATTTCGCCTACTTTAATGAGTTGCTGTTCTTGCGCTGTTAAATATTTTCCTTGCTGATTTAAGGCTTGAGAGAAAGAAAATCCCGCTTGTAGTGCCAAAATTAATTGCTCTAACCAGCCATAAATTGCCAGATTATGGCAATCTTGTTGCAAAATTTGTAAGGCACTTTTTAATGAAACCGCGGAATTTAGCAAAACCGCTAACTGAGTGAAAATTGCACAAATTTCTGCTGGTGTGGCTTTTGCGCGTAATGACCAGTTTTTTTGCAATTTCACTTTATGAAAGCCTTGTTGTAATAATTTTTGCTTTCCTTGCAATACATTTTCCGCCAAGAGTAATCCTTTTTGTTTTTCCCCTAAGCGATTATGACCTTGCCATTGAAATGTGTGTAATTTTCCTTTCATTATCCCAAAACCCTTTTAACTTCTGCTTTATCGGTTATCCCTTGGTTAACTTTAAGCTGTGCTACTGTGGCTAAATTTGGATAATCCAAAATAAAATCTTGCTCTTGCTCATGCAAACTTTGTCCTTGCAAGAATTGATAAATCCCAACGCGTCCTTGATAACCCTCTTGGCAATGGCAATCTTGTTTTTTGCCCAAAAGACAATTTTGGCAACATTTTCGCAATAAACGTTGTGCGATCACCAATAATAAACTGCTTTCAATTTCAAAAGGTTTGATGCCTAATTGCTGTAAGCGCGCCAAGGCGGATTGCGCATCATTGGTATGTAAAGTAGAAAGAACTAAATGCCCAGTTTGTGCAGCACGCAAAGCCATTTGTGCGCTTTCTTCATCACGAATTTCACCGAGCATAATAATATCGGGATCTTGGCGTAAAAAAGTTCTGAGCAAACGGCTAAAAGTTAAGCCTATTTGTGGGTTAATTTGGCTTTGCACCACGCCTTGCACTTCAATTTCAATGGGATCTTCTGCCGTTAAAATATGCTTTTCACTGTCATTCAACCAAGATAAGGCCGAATAAAGAGAAATACTTTTTCCGCTCCCTGTTGGGCCGGTGACTAAAATTAAGCCTTGCGGTTGAGATAATGCTTTTTGGAAAAGAGCTTTTTGCTCTGCGGTCATACCTAATTTTTCAAAATCATCCACTAACGGCGTATTTTTTTGCACACGCAATACTGCTTTTTCCCCATAATTTGTCGGCAAGGTGGACACCCGAAATTCTAATTGCTCGCCAAAGGTTGTTTTAAACTCAAAGCGTCCGTCTTGGGGTAAGCGCATTTCGCTAATATCTAATTTAGCGAGCAATTTTAAGCGGGAAATAATACGTTTCGCCAAACTCGCGCCGATTTTTTGTTGCAAATGTAATACGCCATCAATACGCAAGCGGATAAATAAAGCCTCAGCTTGAGGCTCTAAATGAATATCCGAGGCATTTTTTTGTAATGCTTGTTCAAAAATTTGATTAAGCAATAAAATCACCGGTTCGTCATCGGCCAAACTTTCTGCGGGATTTTCGCTATTTTCAAAGGCCGTATATTGCACATTTTCTTGCTCATTAATCTGATTTTTAGGGGTAAGTTGTTGTAATAATTGTTTTAAATGCTCACTTTCAATTAAAACTGGTTCAACGACTTTCCCCGTAAAAAAAGAAAAGAACTCACAGGCCGTTAAATTTTCTAAATCATCAATACCTAACCAAAGTTGCTTGGCATTTTCAGCTAAAGGTAAGGCTAAGTAACGCAGTAAAATCCGCTCTTGTTCTTGATTTCGTTGCCATATCTTCGCTGGAATAGAAAAAGTTTCGCCATTCTTCGCCAATACAATCGGTGTTCTATTGCTGTGAAACATCACGTTTTATTCCTTTTTTGTGCTAATAACAGTTGTACAAAAACCTGCTGGGAAAATCTCCGTATCTGAACAAGCCACCTTCCAAGTTGTTTCCCCATCTTCTGGTGGCGTTAAGACGTATTTCACGCCCTTAAGATTGCCGTCACCCTCAACGGTAATCACACCTTTACTGGTCGTTAATGACTTAATTTTCCCTTTCGTTGTTAAGTTTGCGGGAATACCTTGACTGCCGGCGCCACATTTAGATAAATCACCCGTATTAAACTGACAAATTTCTACGGCGGTTTTATAAGACGCTGCGGCAGTAATCAATTCCGTAACCGCGGCTTTTTTGGTGTAATTTTGATAAGAAGGAATGGCAATGGTGGCTAAAATTGCCACAATGGCAATCACAATCATTAATTCAATTAAGGTAAAACCTTTCTCTGTCTTTTTAACATTGAGTAGTTGCATAAGTTGTTCCTCATAAATACAATGTATCGCTAATTTTTAAGTGCTTGAAGTTTGTATTAAGGAAAACCTTGCAACAAGAAAGCTTGTTTTTTCTTACGATCTACTTCGCAAAAATAGAAAAATGACAGAAAAAATTTTACCTTTTACTCCTTTAAAAATTAAACATGGCCAACTTATCGATGTGCGCCAAGTTCCCTCTCCACATTATGACGCTCGCCCAAATATTGATGATATTTCCTTGTTGGTCATTCATTATATAAGCTTGCCCCCTGAAGAGTTTGGCGGGGATTTTGTTGATGATTTTTTTCAAGGAAAATTAAAGCCTTCGCAACATCCCTTTTTTCAAGAAATTGCCCATTTACAGGTTTCAGCCCACTGTTTTATTCGACGAAATGGTGAAATTACACAATATGTTAATTTTCAAAAACGCGCTTGGCATGCTGGCGTGTCTTTCTTTCAAGGGCGGGATAAATGTAATGATTTTGCTATTGGTATTGAATTGGAAGGCTCTAACAATCAACCTTTTACCCCGCAACAATATGCCAGCTTACGAAATTTAACCTTAAGCATTATGCAAGCCTATCCAAAAATTACGCGCGAGCGTATTGTCGGACACTGCCATATTGCGCCAGAACGTAAAGTTGACCCTGGAAAGTTTTTTGATTGGCCCGGTTATTTTCAAAGTTTAGAGAAATAAAAAAGCGAGCTTATTGCTCGCTTTTTCTTAATTTTTTGCTTTTTCTGGCTTTGCAAACCAAATGACAACAATCATTGCAAGGAAAGCCAAAGCCGATAACCAAAAGATTTCATTACTAGAAATAATAAATCCTTGTTCGGTAATTTGACGGGCAATCAGGCCTGAAGTTTGTTGTTGCGATAAACCAAAACTTTCCATTTGAGCGTAATAATCCACCGCATTGGCTGAATAAGCCGTAATGGACTCGGTTAATTGAGAATGATGTAAAGCTTCTCGGTTATACCACATATTCATCACTAAAGAGGTTCCAATAGAGCCGGCTAAGGTACGCAAAAAGTTAAATAAACTTGCTGCCGAAGCCATTTTTTCTTGCGGAATTTCTGAAAGCGTAATATCCGTTAATGGCATAAAGAAACAAGCTACCGCTAAACCTTGAATAAACTGTGGGAAAGCGACATCAAAAAAGCTCATATCCGGTTCAAAAACATAGGCACGCCACATAAAAGAACCGGCATACACTAAGAAACTTAATGTGATTAAACAGCGCATATCCACTTTTTTACTAAATTTCCCAATTAAAGGCATAACAATAAGCGGTAAAAAACCAATAGGTGCGGCCGCTAAACCTGCCCATGTTGCGGTGTAGCCATAAACAGATTGCAGTAAAATTGGAATTAAAACCACAGAGCCAATATAAAAGAGGAATGAAAGACTCGTTGCTAAACAGCCGATAAAAAAGTTCCTCGATTTAAACAAGGACACGTCCACAATAGGATTATCATCGGTCAGTTCCCAAATAATGAGCCAAACAATACCAATAAATGCAATTAAACCCAGTACGATAATTTGTGTCGAGCTAAACCAATCATATTCTCGGCCTTTATCCAACATTAACTGTAAAGCACCCACGCCGAAAATTAGGAGCATTAAACCAACTAAATCAATAGGTTCATGAGAAATATAACTTTCTCGATGCAGAAGCAATTTGCCCGCAACAAGTACCACAAAAAGCCCAACGGGAACGTTAATAAAGAAAATCCACCCCCAATGGGCATTATCGCTAATCCACCCGCCTAAAATTGGCCCAACAACAGGGGCGATAACCACCGTCATTGACCAAAAAGCTAAAGCCATCGGACGTTTTTCTTTGGGGTAATTATTAAGTAATAAACTTTGAGATAAAGGAATTAAAGGCCCTGAAACCGCCCCTTGTAAAGCACGAAAAATTAAAAGCATCTCTAAATTGCTTGAGATACCACAACACCAAGAAAATAAAGTAAAAAGCGCTGTGGCAACAATAAATAAACGCACTTCGCCAAAGCGTTTAGCCAACCAGCCTGTAATTGGAATGGAAATGGCATTCGCCACCCCAAAAGAGGTGATAACCCAAGTTCCTTGTGAGCTTGAGGCACCTAAATCCCCAGAAATTGTTGGAATCGCGACATTAGCAATACTTGAATCTAGCACTTGCATAAAAGTTGCAAAAGCAAGGGCTAATGTCATCATTACCAAAGCAACACCCGTTACAGGCGGATAATGAGTTCCAGTATTACGCATTAATTTTTGCCTATATTTGCTTGAATAATCGCTTCAATTTTGGCATTTAAGGCTTTTTCATCATAATGCAACACATTGGTGGAATACACCGCTTGCAAGGCTTTCGCAGGACGTAAAACTTCACCGTCTGTTTTGCTCACATCCACTTTTGCCAACGCCGATAAACCTAAACGTAATGGATGTTGCGCCACTTCTTTGGCATCTAAAGCAATGCGTACCGGTAAGCGTTGTACAATTTTAATCCAGTTCCCTGTGGCATTTTGCGCAGGTAATAATGAGAAAGCACTACCCGTTCCCATATCAATCCCCACAACTTTGCCGTGAAACACCACATCATCGCCGTATAAATCAAAGGTCACTTTCGCCTCTTGGCCTAAACGCATATCTTTTAATTGGGTTTCTTTGAAATTGGCTTCAACCCACATTTGTTCAGCGGGAATCACGGCCATAAGTGGACGCCCTACATTAATGCTTTCGCCGACTTGCACATTGCGTTTTGCTACATAACCTGTCACGGGACTTAAAATTTGAGTACGCTGTAAATTCAGCCAAGCGACTTGCATATTATCCATCGCCATTTTTACCGCAGGTTGCTCTTTTAATGGCGTCTTTAATAATAAGGCTTCACTGGCTAATAATTGATTTTTTGTCGCATTAAAACTGGCTTTCGCTTGTTCGTAAGCTTCTTTGGCGTGAGCGAGTAATTCTGTTGTTGTGGCCTGAACTTTCGCTAACTTAAGCTGGCGCTTGTAATCATCTTGCGTTTTCTTAACTAAAATCGCTTGCGCTTCTTTTGTTGCGTTTAATTGCGCTACTGTAAAATGTAAATTTTGCACATTACGCACCGCTTGTGCTAATTGCTCTTGCGCTTGATTAAAAGCTAATTCGCGATCTTTACGATTCAACACAACTAACACATCGCCTTCGTGGACATAATCCATATTCTGCACATTAATTTGTGCCACACTTCCGGCTACTTGGCTTGAAATGGCCACTTGATTTCCTTGCGCATAAGCGTCATCCGTTTCTTCTAAACCACGAATAAAAAGAAACCAATAACCCACTGTTGCCACACTGGCTAAAAGTAATAAAACAACAAATAAAAACATGGAACGAACACGCGCTTTTTTATGGGTTGTCGTCGTTTCAATCATCGGGGCATCAGATGAGTTTTGTGTTTGTTCGGTTTGATCCGTCATATAAAATTCCTTGCTTGTCAATTAGTCGACTTTTTCAATATGTGCCGTTAATTTGCGTAAAATACGTAATAATTCACCTTGCTCTTCACGGCTTAATACCGCAAAGGTTTCATGAATTAACTTCCATTGATTAGGTAAAAATTTCTCTAAAAATTCAATGCCTTGCGTAGTAATTTTTAATAAATAAGCACGGCGATCTTCTTTCATCAATTTACGTTCAATCCAACCATTTTTTTCTAACTCGTCGCTCACACGCGTAATATTTGTACGTGATGAACCAAGCATTTCACTTAAATTAGAAGGCTGAATGGCTTGTTTTGGTTGATAATAAATCAATACTAAGGCTAAAAATTGCGTTTCATTAAAACCAAATTGACGCAATAATTTCGTGCGATGATCTTTGTAAAGTTGGGTGAAATTAGTTAATAAACGCACTAAAACCAACTCATCAACAGGCAAAGGTTGCATGCTATGAGCGGCACTTTTGCGCATTAATTTTTCTTGTTCTTCAAAAGTATGTTTCATTATATGTTTTCCTAAAAAAATAACTGCGAATTATATAATAACCCTAGTAACTATCAAAAGAATTTATCATTTTATTTTTTCCTACTCGCGCCGAAATTTTGCTTTTTCCGTAAAAAATAAATCCCATAAATGCCCTGGAAAGTGTATGCAAAAGTTACAGATTTTGTGCTATTCTACGGCGAGTTTTTACTTCATTTCTAATTCGTTTATTCACATAAGGAAAAAACAATGACAACACAATTAGATGCATTACGTGAAATGACCGTTGTAGTGGCAGATACTGGCGATATCGATGCAATGAAAGTTTACCAACCAGAAGATGCAACCACGAATCCTTCGTTAATTTTAAGTGCTTCTGCACTACCACAATACGCACCATTGATTGATGAAGCTATCGCTTATGCAAAAGCGCAAAGCAACGATCCTGCGCAACAATTAATTGATGCGGAAGATAAATTAGCGGTAAATATCGGTTTAGAAATTTTAAAAATCGTCCCTGGACGTGTTTCAACTGAAGTAGATGCTCGTTTCTCTTACGACACAGAAAAAACCGTAGCAAAAGCACGCAAATTGATGGCTCTTTACAATGAAGCAGGCATTAAAAATGAACGCATTTTAATTAAAATCGCTTCAACCTGGCAAGGTATCCGCGCGGCAGAAATCCTTGAAAAAGAAGGCATTAACTGTAACTTAACCCTATTATTCTCTCAAGCTCAAGCGCGCGCTTGTGCAGAAGCTGGCGTTTATTTAATTTCACCATTCGTTGGCCGTATCTTAGACTGGTACAAAGCAAACGGTGAGAAAAAAGACTACACTGCCGAAGAAGATCCAGGCGTAATTTCTGTATCTAACATTTACAACTATTACAAACAATACGGCTATAACACAGTTGTTATGGGTGCAAGTTTCCGTAATGTTGGCGAAATTCAAGCTTTAGCCGGTTGCGACCGTTTAACTATCGCACCTAAATTATTAAAAGAATTACAAGAAAGCGATGCAGATTTACCTCGTAAACTTGAATTTAAAGGCGAAGTGCTAGCGAAACCTGCCCCAATGACGGAAGCAGAATTCTTCTGGGAACACAATAGCGATCCAATGGCAGTAGAAAAATTAGCGGAAGGTATTCGCAAATTTGCTGTTGACCAAGAAAAATTAGAAGCGATGTTACGCGCTAAATTCTAAGCATTTTCTTAATAAAAAATGCCATCAAAAGATGGCATTTTTTTTACTCGCACCGAAAAATGGCTTTTGCTTCAAAGTTATTTTTTTAAATTCAATAATAGACTTTCAACAAAAGCTGGCACAATTTCACTTGCTTTGCCATATTTTCGCACTTGGAACTCCGTGTGTTTTTTACTTGGTTCTAAATTCAGTTCTATTGTTTGCGCATGGGCGCGATGGGCTTCTTGCACAAAACCCGCCGCAGGATACACATTTCCAGAAGTACCAATAGCAATAAAATAATCGCACTGAAATAATGCTTCATAAATGCGATCCATTTCAAAAGGCATTTCACCAAACCACACAATATTCGGACGCAATCTTTGCGGTGTTTTACAACAAGTACAACGATCTTTTGCCGTTACGTCCCTTTGCCAAGGATAAATTTGTCCGGATCGTTCGCAACGCACCGTTAATAGATCGCCGTGCATGTGAATTAAATTTTTGGATCCTGCTCTTTCATGTAAGTTATCCACATTTTGTGTAACTAATAGAAAATCTTTCCCTAATTTTTCTTCCAACTTCGCCAAGGCAAAATGAGCGTTATTTGGCTTAATTTTGGGATCAAATAATTTTGCTCGACGCGCATTATAAAATTCTTGCACTAATGTTGGGTGACGAAAAAAACCTTCTGGCGTCGCCACATCTTCAACTTTATGTTCTTCCCATAAACCATCTTCGGCGCGAAAAGTACGAATACCGGATTCTGCCGAAATCCCCGCACCAGTTAAAACCACAACTTTCATACTCTCTCCTCTTATTCAGTTAAAATTTTGATTATAAGCCTATCTTGATATTTTTCTTCTCTTCTTTTTTTTCTGCTTTTTGGATATTTTTTGCTTATCTGCTTCATTTATAAACTTATTTTGCTTTATTTGTAATCTTTTTTTGCCTTTAATTTATAACTAAAGAGTGAAAATAAAACAAAACTTAAAAAAACTATATAACGTTTCACAAAAAAGTGTGTATAATATGCGCATCATTTTAAAGAACAACCAAACTGGAGAATAATATGAAATTTTCAACTCGTAACTTAATCAAAGGTACTGTAAGCCAAATTATCGAAGGCGCTGTAAACGTAGAAGTCACCATCAAAACTGCTGAAGGCGTTGAATTAACTTCTATTATCACTAAAGCTGCTTGCGACAGCCTTGGTTTAGCAGTAGGTAAAGAAGCTTACGCTGCAATCAAAGCATCAAATGTTATGATTGGTATCGATGAATAATCAATTTTAAAAAAAGCCCTAAAGTAAAACTTTAGGGCTTTTTTTTTATTCTGCTTTTACGCTACGGCGTTTACCAACGTTTTTACTGTCTTTATGACGTTGTTTTACTTTCGCTTTTTTCGCATTTTTTTGCTTTTCAGCTAATTTTGCTTTTTTTACTGCTTTAGATTTCTTACTCACTTTTTTAATTTCACCATCTTTCGGTGGTTTTGTGCGTGGTTCTAAACCTTCTAAAATACGCGCTTTCAATAATTCTTGCGTATAACGCTTAATTTTGCCAAGTAATTTATAATCATGCCCTTCAACAAAAGAAACGGCCGTTCCTTTTTTGCCTGCTCGAGCAGTACGACCAATACGATGAGTGTAAACATCTGCGCTGTAAGGTAAATCAAAATTCATCACATGCGTAATGTCTTCAATATCAATACCGCGTGCGGCAACATCCGTTGCAACTAAAACCGTTACAACGCCTTCTTTTAAACGTTCAATGGCTTTATTGCGTAAATATTGCGTCATTTCGCCTTGTAAGAAAGTCGAACGAATGCCACGTTTGCGTAAAATTTCTGAAAGTTCTTCAGCTTCTTCACGTTTACGCACAAAAATAATACCTCGCTGTACATTTTCCGTACTAATAAAACGAGCTAACTGTTTGATTTTATGTTCTTTACTATCGCTATGATAATACCATTGATGGATTTTTTTACGCTCACGACGGCTTGGTTCAGCATCAATTTTCACCGCATTTTCTAATAAACGTTGTGTAAAACTTTGCAATAATTCCCCTTCCAAGGTGGCAGAAAAAAGCATGGTTTGCTTACGCCAGCGTGTTTCTGCGGCAATTCGTTCAGCATCTTGCCCAAAGCCCATTTGCAACATTCTGTCCGCTTCGTCAAAAATTAAAATTTCCACGGCTCGGCAATCAAAATTTTCTTCATTAATATATTGCAAAAGTCGTCCTGGCGTTGCAATTACAATATCTTGATTTTCATTAAAAATTTCACCGTGTTCTTCATAAGCAACACCGCCTGTAATGGTCGCAATTTTTAAATCTGTAAATTGAGCTAATTTTTTTGCTTGCTCAGCAACTTGCATCGCTAACTCACGCGTTGGCGTTAAAACTAAAATACGCGGTGGCCCTGCTTTACGGCGCGGATAATCTAACAAATGCTGAATGGCTGGAAGTAAAAAAGCAACGGTTTTTCCCGTACCTGTGGGCGCAGAACCTAATACATCTAAACCGTCCATCGCGGCAGGAATGGCTTCTATTTGAATGGTCGTGGGGCGGGCATAAGCTTGTTTTTCAACAGCTTTTAATAATTCAGGGGAAAGATCGAAATCTTCAAAAGTGGCTATGTTCATCTTTTTCTCTTAACTGGTTTCATTTAAAATTGGCGCAAATTATAACGCACTTTGCAAATAAAATACGGAGTTTTGCTAGAAAATGTGTCAATCTTGCCCCGAAAATCGCCAATTCTTTCATTTTAAACAATTTTCCCTTGAACAAACCCACTGCGCAATGAAAATTGGCACAGATAGTGTGCTACTTGGCGCTTGGGTTTCGCTTAATAATAAAGCAAAAAATTTATTAGATTTAGGCACAGGTAGCGGTTTATTAAGTTTAATGCTGGCACAACGCCTTGCGGAAAAATTTCGGCACGAATGGCATATTTTTGCCATCGAAAAATCCCAAGAAGCGGTTATCGATGCAAAAAATAATTTTCAGCAAAGTCCTTGGGCCGAAAATTGCACTTTAATTTGTGGTGATATTGCGCAAGAGCTTCCCGCTTTAAAGCAAAAATTTGATGTGATTTTAACAAACCCGCCTTATTTTCCTCCTGCGCTCGCATGCAAAAATTCGGCGCGAGATTTGGCTCGCTACACTCAACAAAGCCACTTGCAATGGCTTCTTTGGGCCATTGATTGTGCGAATGAAGATGGGGAAATTTCTTTTGTTTTACCCTTTGATGCCGGAGTTAAACTTCTTCATCTCGCGCCGATTCCTTGTATTCGACGTTGTGATGTCATGACGAAACAAGGCAAAAATCCAACGCGAATTTTATTAACCTTTTGCGCCAAAGCTCAAAAATTAAAACACGAAAGCCTTGTCATTTACGATGAAAATCATCGTTATACAAAAGAATTTATAGAATTAACGAGTTCTTTTTATTTAAAAATGTAAAAGGGCTGAAAAAGAGATGAATTTTAGCGTTGACATTGTTTTCGCAATCATTATATAATTTCTTTTATAGCGATTAAGATTTAATTTGCGTTCACTTTGGTGTACGCATTTTATTTGGCAAGTTAATAATAAAAATTCCTTTTGCCAAATTTCCCCTTTCCCCCTTTTCTCCGTACATTAATAATGCGAGTCAGTATGGAGTTGGCGACAGTTGGTCGCCTTTTTTTTTGCTTTTTTTCTTCGCTTAATTCACAATAATTTCTTTTTATTAGCCTGCGAGAAATTTATGTCCCACGCCCTTTTTACGCCCAAAAAATTAGAAGAACATTGCCCAAAATGTGGCCATCTTTTACAGATTAAACAAGGAAAAACCGGCAAATTTTTAGCTTGTAGCGCTTACCCTGCTTGCACTTTTATAAAATCTTTACATGGCCAAGGAAGTTTGCAAGTTATGAAAGATTTACCGCAAAATTGCCCCGAATGCGAAGGGATTTTACAACTCAAACGTGGTCAATTCGGCATTTTTATTGGTTGTAGTAACTACCCGCAATGTCATTATATCGTGCAGGAAAAAGTCGCAAAAAATGAAAAAAAATACCCTTGCCCTGCTTGTAAAAAAGGCCACTTAATCCCTTGTCGCAATAGGTCGGGCAAAATTTTTTATGGTTGTGATCAATATCCAAAATGTAAAATGACTTTAGCCCAAGAACCCGTTGAAAAAACATGTCCGCTTTGTCATGGAAAACTGGCCCTTTTAAAAAAAGATAGCGCAGAAAAACAACTTTTTTGTTGCATTAACAAACATTGCCAACATGAATTTTCCCTTAAAAAAGAAACTCAATAAATATGCATAAACTTCAAATTATTCAAAAACTTAAACAAAATGCCGTCATTGCTTATCCCACAGAAGCGGTCTTTGGTTTGGGCTGTAATCCGCAAAGCGAACACGCCGTACGCCAACTGTTACAACTAAAAAATCGCCCTGAAGAAAAAGGCTTAATTTTAATTGCGCCAAGTTTGGAACTCTTCGCTGATTTTGTTGATTTCAGTGCAATACCGGCAGAAAAAATCGCCCTTTTAGAAAAACCTTGCGCACAACCTACCACATGGATTGTGCCAGCTAAAAAGAACGTTCCAACTTTTTTGCGTGGTCAATTTTCCACTTTAGCCATTCGCCTTTGCCAACATCCTGATGTCAAAATGTTATGTGAAGCCTGTGGTTTTCCATTGGTTTCCACCAGTGCAAATTTAACCGGTCAGCCACCTTGTAAAACCGCTCAAGAAGTGCAGGCTCAATTTGGCCTTGATTTTCCTGTTTTAATGGGCGAAGTGGGGAATGCGGAAAAACCTTCTGAAATTCGTGATTTATTTAGCAACAAAATTTTACGACAAGGATAAATATGGAAAATTACGCTGTTTTTGGTCATCCTATTGCGCAAAGTTTATCGCCACAACTGCACGCATTTTTCGCCGAACAAACCAATCAAAAAATGCAATATGTTGCAAAATTGGCTCAAATCGACACTTTTGAGCAGGAAATCGCAACATTTTTTGCTCAAAATGGTTTAGGCTGTAATATCACTTCCCCGTTTAAACAGCGCGCCTTTGCTTTGGCAAACTTGCACAGCGAGCGTTGCCTGCGCGCTAAAAGCTGTAATACTTTAAAAAAAATGCCTGATGGAAAATTATTTGCCGATAATACCGACGGCTTAGGATTGGTGAGTGATTTACAACGTTTAAATTGGTTAAAACCCGAGCAAAAGGTTTTAATTTTAGGGGCAGGCGGTGCTACGCAAGGGGTGATTTTTCCTTTATTAGAAGCCAAACAACAGCTTTTTATTGCCAATCGTAGCATCGAAAAAGTGCAAGCGATGCGTAAGGAATTTTTAGCCTTGGGTGAAATTCAGCCTTTAAGCATTGCGGATTTAGCCCATACTACACCCTTTGATTTAATCATCAATGCCACGTCCATTGGTTTACATGGCGCTGAATTTCCTTTTTCTTCTAATATTATCAATCCCTTAACTAAAATTTATGATATGCAGTATGGCTTGCAATCTGACACGCCTTTTTTAGCTTGGGCAAAACAGCAAGGGGCGAAACAAACCGCTGACGGCTTGGGTATGTTGCTGGCACAAGGGGCTGAAAGTTTTGCCTTATGGCGTGGTATCAAGCCCGATTATTTACCTTTGCTCACCACTTTACGCCAAGCAAAATAACGCTCGCGCCGAAGTTTTTCCCATCTAGAAAACCAAGAGAAATCTTGGTTTTTTCTTTGTCCTCATTCTTGCTAACACTCGCGCCGAATTTTTCGCCTTTTTTAGCAAAATGTGATCCTGTTCCCAATTTGCAAAGACAAAAAAGGCTAAGATATTCCTCGTTTTGAGCTTTTTTCCATAACTGCAAGGAGATTTGTGATGAAAAAATTAATTAATGCTGTTGAAAACGTGTTAAACGAACAAATGCAAGGTTTTATCGCTGTTCATCCTGAATGTGAATTGCACACCGACCCTGTTTTCATTACGCGTAAAGGCGCGCCTTTTGCAGATAAAGTCGCCTTAATTTCAGGAGGCGGAAGCGGGCATGAACCTATGCATGCTGGCTTTGTTGGTAAAGGAATGCTTTGTGCCGCTTGCCCTGGTGAAATTTTTACCTCGCCAACCCCCGATCAAATGCTCAGTTGCGCTTTAACTGTGGACAGTGGCGCTGGTGTTTTATTTTTAGTCAAAAATTACACGGGCGATGTGCTTAATTTTGAAACCGCAACCGAACTTTTCGCTGACACTTCCGCTCAAGTTGCCTTTGTCTTAGTCGATGACGATGTTGCCGTAAAAGATAGTCTTTACACCGCAGGCCGTCGTGGCGTAGCCAATACCGTTTTAATGGAAAAATTACTTGGTGCTGCCGCAGAACAAGGTTATGCCTTAGCTGAGTTAGAAGCTCTTGGTCAAAAACTCAATAATCATGGTTATTCCATTGGTGTTGCTCTCAATGCTTGTACGGTTCCTGCTGCGGGAAAACCTTCCTTTGAATTAGCTGAAAATGAAATGGAATTTGGCGTAGGTATTCACGGTGAACCGGGGATTGAACGCCGTCCTTATGAAAATCTTGATCGCACCGTAGAACAAATGTTCCAAACCTTAATTGAAAACGGCCCTTATGAACGCAAACTACGCCGTTGGAATCGAGAAGATAATAGCTGGCTAGAAGAAACTGTGGCTAAACCTTCTTTACAAAAAGGCGATCGCGTCATTGCTTTAGTCAATAATTTAGGCGCTGTACCGCTTTCCGAACTTTACGGGGTTTACCATAAATTACAACAATGTTGTGACGATTTTGGTTTAGTCATCGAACGCAAATTAGTAGGCTCTTATTGTACGTCGTTAGATATGCAAGGTTTTTCCATTACCTTATTAAAAGTTGATGATAAAGACTTAGCTCTTTGGGATTTCCCTGTGAATACACCTGCCTTGCGTTGGGGTGAATAAATTAGGAGTTATTATGCAAATTTCTCAAGCCAGCATTTTACAATGGTTTAAAAATGCACAAAAAATTTTTAGCGAAAAACAAGCCTATTTAACCGAGCTTGATCGTGCAATTGGCGATGCGGACCATGGCTTAAATATGCAACGAGGTTTTAATAAAGTCGCAGAAAAATTACCCACTGTGGCAGATAAAGACATCGGCACGATTTTCAAAACCGTGGGAATGACGCTTCTTTCGCAAGTAGGGGGCGCAAGTGGGCCTTTATTTGGAACCTTTTTTTTAAAATCTGCACAAACCGCGCAAGGTAAAATGCAATTATCTCTTGCTGAGCTTTATCAAGCATTAAAAGCAGGAAGTGATGGCGTGATTATGCGAGGCCGTGCTGAATTACAAGATAAAACCATGTGCGATGTTCTTATTCCTGTTTTAGAGGATTTTGCACAAGGTTTAGAAAAAGGCGAAGATAATCTCGTTTTATTACAATCTTTAGCTGAAAACGCCAAGATTTATGCTGAAAAAACCATTCCTTTGCAAGCCAAAAAAGGACGGGCCAGCTACTTAAACGAACGCAGTATTGGCCATCAAGACCCTGGCGCAACTTCGGTGAGTTATTTACTTCAAACCTTAGTACAAGCCGTGGAGGCGCAAAATGATTAACTTTGTTATCGTTTCTCATAGCGCTAAAATTGCCCAAGGCGTAAGCGAGCTTGCGCGTCAAATTGCCTCGCCAGAATGTTTAATTATTCCCGCGGGCGGAATTGATGATGCCAAAAATCCCATCGGCACAGATGCCGTTAAAATTATGCAAGCTATTGAAGAAGCCTTTAGCCCTGATGGCGTTTTGATTATGGTTGACCTTGGTAGCGCAATTTTAAGTGCTGAAACTGCCTTGGATTTACTTGAACCTTCTTTAGCTGAACATGTAAAAATTAGTCCCGCGCCTTTAGTTGAAGGTACGCTTGCTGCGGTAATTTCTGCTTGCAGTGGCGATTCTATGGCCTGCGTTTTAGAGGAAGCGAACCAAGCGGCTAATCTAAAACTAGAAATGGTTTCTTAACAAAAAAGCCTTAAGCCTCTTAGCGCTTAAGGCTTTTATAAAAATTTCTTTCTTAATTGCTGAAAATCTTTATACTTATTCTTTTCTACTGCTAAGTACGTAATTTATGTATTACACATGGAGGAAACAATGTCTAATGCAACTCAAGAAGAAAGACGCCAAAAACTTCGTCAAGCTGCACAATTAGAGACCAATAGCCTTATTCAGTATATTGTGAATAATCACCATCGTTATGAAGAACAATTGCTTGAAGATTGCGATGCAGATTTAATTAAATTATTAGAAGACATTCCTAATAATTCGGCGTTGATTGATTTATACGCAACCTTTCATCAATTAAAACAAGATTTAATTCCACATTTTCTCCATGAAGAAGAAGGGCTTTATCCTAAAGTTTTAGCTGGTGAAAAAGTCGATTGGGAGGTGTTAAATGAAGAACATATGAACACCGCTTTTTTATTAAACATTCTCGGTAAAAAAATTGACACTTTGCAACAAAGCGAAGGCGATAACCCCGCGGTTCAAGTCGTTATTCAAAAATTAAGAACCTTTGGCGAAGACTTACATCACCATATGTTTTTAGAAAATATGGTTCTTTTCAAACGTTAAACACTTACTGGACAAATCACTCGCACCGAAAATTGAGCTGACTTTTTTTCGGTGTGAGTTTCATTTTTTCACTACATTTTGCATAAAAATTTTTTCTTTTTGCGAGCAAAATCACAAACTCACAAGTTCCATAAAAAAATTGCTTGATACTGTATATCAATACAGTTATATTATGCGCAATTTAAACGCTCGTTTTAATAATAATTCCACATAAAAAGGTGACATATGGCAACAGCAGACGATAAAGCAAAAGCACTCGAAGCCGCATTAGGGCAAATTGAAAAACAATTTGGTAAAGGGTCCATTATGCGTTTGGGCGAAACGCAAAATTTAGATATTGAATCCGTTTCCACAGGCTCTTTAGGCTTAGATATTGCCTTAGGAATTGGCGGTTTACCAATGGGGCGTATCGTTGAAATTTTTGGCCCTGAATCTTCAGGTAAAACAACCTTAACCCTTTCTGTTATTGCACAAGCACAAAAAGAAGGGAAAACCTGTGCGTTTATCGATGCCGAACATGCGCTTGACCCTATTTATGCCGCCAATCTTGGCGTAGATGTTAAAAATTTACTCGTTTCTCAACCTGATAATGGCGAACAAGCCTTAGAAATTTGTGATGCCTTAGTTCGCTCTGGTGCTGTTGATGTCGTTATTGTGGACTCCGTTGCGGCCTTAACTCCAAAAGCTGAAATTGAAGGCGATATGGGCGATTCTCACGTTGGTTTACAAGCTCGTTTAATGTCACAAGCCCTACGCAAACTGACTGGACAAATTAAAAACTCTAACTGCTTAGTCGTTTTCATCAACCAAATTCGTATGAAAATTGGCGTGATGTTTGGTAACCCTGAAACCACAACTGGTGGTAATGCGCTTAAATTCTACTCTTCTGTACGTTTAGATATTCGCCGTATTGGTGCTGTGAAAAATGGCGATGAAATTATCGGTAATGAAACTCGCGTGAAAGTAGTGAAAAACAAAGTCGCACCACCGTTCCGTCAAGTGGAATTCCAAATTTTATATGGCGAAGGCATTTGTAAAACAGGTGAGTTAATTGATCTTGGCGTGAAACAAAAACTTATCAATAAAGCTGGTGCTTGGTTCTCTTATGAGGGTGAAAAAATTGGTCAAGGTAAAAACAACGCTAAAAAATGGTTACTTGATCACCCTGAAAAAATGGCTGAATTGGAAGCAAAATTACGCGCCGAATTATTAGCTAATCCTGATCAAGCGTTATTAGGTAGCGCAAGTGATGATGAAGAAAGCGTAAACGATGTAGACGAAAACGCTTAAAATAATTTCGCCAAAAACCACGCAACTGCGTGGTTTTCTTTTACTTTTTCTTTTAACCAACCACTTTTTATACTCATGCAAGAACTTGATCAACAACGCTTTCGCATTGCCCTTTCTTATGTGATGAATTTACTTTCGCGCCGAGAATATAGCGAGTTTGAAATTCGTTGCAAAATGCAAGAAAAAGACTTTACTCAAGAAGAAATTGAGCAAACGCTTCAACATTGCCAAGAACGTCATTGGCAAAGTGATGCACGTTTTTGTGAAAACTATCTGCGCCAACGAGCGCAAAAAGGTTATGGCCTACGTCGCATTCGACAAGAGCTGTTGCAATTAAAAGGCATCAAAGAAGAAACCTTAGAGCAAGTTTTACTTGAAGATGAATTAGAAATTAATTGGCAAAATATTGCGCTTAAAACCTTACGCAAAAAATTTCCTCATTTCCAAGAAGAACTTTCGCCTAAAATGAAACAAAAAATTTGGCAGTATATGTTTTCTCATGGTTTTAGCCATGATGATTTTTCAGATTTTATCGGCAAAAATGATGAAGAAATTTGGGACTACTTTAGCTAAATATTTTCTCTCGCACAGAAAATGCGACTTTTTTCTTAACAATCGTTAAAATGATGTCATTTTTAACCATAAAGTAACCTCTATGAATATTCTAATTATTGGCCCGTCATGGGTTGGGGATATGGTAATGTCCCAAAGCTTATACCAACGTTTAAAACAGTTATATCCACAATGTCAAATTGATGTGCTTGCGCCTAATTGGTGTAAACCGCTGTTAGCGCGTATGCCCGAAATTCGCCAAGCCATAACGATGCCCGTAGGGCATGGCAGTTTTGCCCTTGCTACCCGTTTTAAAATTGGAAAAAGTTTGCGTAATCAATATGATATGGCGATTGTTTTGCCTAATTCTTTAAAATCAGCTTTTATTCCTGTTTTTGCTCAAATTCCATTACGTCGTGGTTGGAAAGGCGAAAGTCGCTACTTTTTCCTGAATGATTTACGCCACAACAAACAAGCCTACCCGATGATGGTTCAGCGTTATGTGGCGTTAGCTTATGATAAAAAACAATGCCCTTCCGCACAAAATTTAACGATTCCAACGCCTTATTTAAAAGTCAATCAGGCTGAAATTTTGCAAACCAAACAACTTTTTGGGGAATATTTACAAAATGAACAAGCACGAGCTGTTATTGGCTTTTGTCCTGGCGCAGAATTTGGTCCTGCAAAACGTTGGCCACATTTTCATTACGCTTCCTTAGCCCAAATGTTAATTGAAAAAGGTTTTGCTCTTCGCATTTTTGGTTCAGTGAAAGATAAAGATGTTGGCGATGAAATTAAGCAAAGTTTGCCTGAAAATTTACAAAAATTCTGCGTAAATTTAGCGGGGAAAACAAATTTAAATCAAGCTGTGGATTTAATTGCCGATTGCCAAGCCATCGTCACAAATGATAGCGGTTTAATGCATATTTCAGCGGCGGTGGGTCGCCCCTTAGTCGCTTTATATGGCCCAACAAGCCCGACTTATACGCCCCCTCTTTCAGATAAAGCGGTAATTATTCGTTTAATTGAAGGTGGTTTAATTAAAATTCGCCAAGGCGAAGGCGAACACGGCTATCATCAAAGTTTAATTGATATTACGCCAGAAATGGTGTGGGAAAAACTTTCTCCCTTATTAGCTTAAGTTAAGCTCTCGCGCCGAAATTTTTCTTTTTTTCGGCGCGAATGTTTTTAATTTTGCCCTTTTTGAACCCAATATTGAAAAGGTATTTTTTCCGTTTGGCTTTGCAATAATTGATGATCCATAAATTGGCAAAAACTTGGAATATCGCGCACTGTTGCAGGATCATCGGCGATAATAAGTAGCACTTCCCCTGCGTTCATTTTACGAATCGTTTTGCGCACTAACATCACCGGCTCAGGACAACGCAAACCTAGCGCATTAAGTTCTTGCTGAATTTCAATTCCCATACTCATTCTCTCTTAATTTAAAATTTGCGTATAATAGCCCTCATTAAAATTTCGGTCAAAATTTTACACTTTTATGCAATATTTTATTCCTAAACACACGGTGATTTTTGAAGAAGAAATTAAAAAAAGCCGTTTTATTACTTATATCGCCCACACAGAAAATTTAGAAGAAGCCAAAGATTTTTGGCAACAAGTACGCCTGCAACATCCCAATGCGAACCACCATTGCTGGGCAACGATTGCCGGCGCGCCAACTTATTCTCAAGCCTTTGGCTTTTCCGATGATGGCGAACCTTCTGGAACAGCGGGTAAACCAATGTTTTCTTGTTTACAAGGCAGTGGTTTAGGCGAAGTTTCTGCGGTCGTTGTGCGTTATTTTGGGGGCGTTTTATTAGGTACAGGTGGCTTAGTGCGTGCTTATACAAGTGGTGTTCAACAAGCCTTACAGCAAGTGGAAAAGCAACTTAAAATAGAACGTAAAAGTTTTTATTTAACTTGCGATTATCATCAAATTAACTTGGTACAAAATTTATGTGCTAAATTTGACGTGGTGATTAACTCGCAAGATTTCCAAGCGCAAGTACAGTTTGAGTTGGCGATAAGTAATGATAAACTGCCGGCTTTTACACAAGCGTTGAAAGAAAATTCTAGTGGGCAACTTTGTTTAAGCGCCACGCCTTTTTAACGTGAACTAAAGAGAATTTCCGTGCAAATTTTATCTGTTTTACGCATTGTTGGCATTTTAATTATGGGTTTTTCTGGGGTGATGCTCATTCCCGCGACGGTCGCTTTAATTTATAACGACGGCGGTGGTAAAACCTTTATGCAATCCTTCGCCATTTTTTTAGCCCTCGGTACAACCTTATGGTGGTTTTGTCACAATCATAAAGAACGTCTGCGCGCGCGCGATGGTTTTTTAATTGTTGTCGCCTTTTGGGTGGTACTTGGCATGCTAGGCGCTGTGCCTTTTTTGCTTTCTGAACATCTTAATTTAACCCTTAATTCTGCGCTTTTTGAATCTTTTTCTGGCTTTACAACTACGGGCGCCACCATTTTAACGGAACTTGATAGCCTACCGCATGCGATTTTGTTTTATCGCCAAATGATGAATTGGTTCGGTGGTATGGGGATTATCGTTTTAATGGTTGCCGTTTTACCGCTTTTAGGCGTAGGGGGAAACCAGATTTATCATGCCGAATCATCTGGTGTTGAAGGAAAAAATGACAAAATTCGCCCTCGTATTGCAGAAGTCGCAAAACTTTTATGGCTTTGTTATTTTGCTTTTACTGTTATTTGTGCCATCGCTTATTATCTTTCCGGAATGAGCGCCTTTGATGCCATCGCGCATAGTTTTTCCACGCTTTCTAATGGTGGTTTTTCCACACATAATGACAGCTTAGGCTATTTTAACAGTTGGTCCATTTACTTAATTTCCGCCTTTTTTATGCTATTAGGTGGGGTGAATTTTAATTTGCATATCGCCGCTTTAAGCCAATTCCCACGCAAAACAACCATCACAACCTATTGGAAAGACGCAGAATTTCGCTTTTTTGTCTTTTTACAAGGAGCATTTATTGTTATTTTCGCGCTCGGTTTGTACATCAATTATCATGGTATGAGCTTAATTGAATCCTTTGTAAAAAGTTCTGTTCAAGTGTCTTCCATGGCTATGAATTCAGGCTACACCATTTTTAATATTGATGACCTTCCGCCTTTTATGTCTATGCTGTTAGTTTTTGCTTGTATTTTAGGGGGTTGCGCGGGGTCTTCTGCAGGGGGGTTAAAAATGATTCGCGTGCTGGTTTTATGGCTACAAAGTAAACGTGAACTTTTAATGCTGATTCACCCTAATATTATTCATCCCGTTAAACTTGGGGACAACGTTGTACCTCGCCGAGCTTTAGAAAATATTTGGGCGTTTTTAATTGTCTATATTTTAGTTTTTTGGGCTTCTGTTTTTGCCGCAATTTTATGTGGTATGAATGGTTTTGACGCCATTGGCGCGGTGCTTTCAACCATTACAAATACCGGCCCAGGCTTAGGTTCTACAAGCCAAAATTTCGCAGGCGTACCGGATTCATCTAAATTAGTTTTTTCTTTTGTCATGGTGGCAGGACGTTTAGAATTTTACTCGCTTATTGTTGTCTTTATGCCGGCTTTCTGGCAAAAATAATCTTCTGCTCTGCCGATAATTTCTCTTAAAATATTATCGGCGTGTTTTTATGCTTTTTACTTAAAAAAATGATAGATCGATCACATTTTTTCTTTTCAGCTCTTCTTCTTTTACTAAAAAGCACTATATTGCAGCTAACTTTTATTGCTCGCTGAAAAACGAAAATTCGGTGCGAGTTGTTATTTCATTATCGAAGGAGTTTATTATGCAAGCCTCATTACAAGATATTTTAAATACGGTGACCTCCGCCCAACTTACTTGCCAACAAAAAGAAATGAGCTTGGCCAATATTGCTGAACGCTTATTTGACCCGCGCCAATTGCTTGGCTACACCGACGAAGAATGGCATTACATTGAAAATCAAATGATTTGCGACCTAAACGAAGGTTATGCGATTTATCGTCCACGTTATATTGTGCCTGATTATAATGTTTTCATTCAAAAAGGCTGTGAAATGTTAGAGCTTCCGGCACCTAAAACTTTAGATGATGTGCTAGACGGCTTACTCATTTTGTATACCCACGTTCCTTCTATCACCACTTTCCCTGTGTTTATCGGTTTCTTGGATAAACTCATTAACCCATTCTTAACAGAAGATGAAGAAGCGGATTATGCAAAAATTAAACGTTTTTTAAATCATATTGATAAAGCGATTTCTGACTCTTTCTGCCATGCGGATATTGGCCCTGAAGAAACTAAAGCTGGCCACTTAATTTTGCGTGCCGTCATTGAATTAGAAAATACCACGCCAAATATGACGATTTTATACGATAAAAATAAAACTTCCGCTGAGTTTGCAAAACTTGCGGCGAAAGCTTGTTTATTAGTTTCTAAACCTTCTTTTGCAAACCACCCTTACTATCAAAAAGAAATGGGCGATTATGCGATTGCAAGTTGCTATAACGCCTTACCGGTTTGCGGTGGTGCTTACACCTTAACGCGTTTACGTTTAGGGACTATGGCTCGTAGCGTGCAATCCTTAGATGAAATGGTCAATGATTTATTACCAAAAGTGGCTAATCTTGCCCTTTCTACTATGGATAAACGCCATCGTTTCTTAGTTGAACGCAGTCATTTCTTTGAAAGCAGTTTCTTAGTGAAAGAAGGTTTTATTAAACGCGAAAACTTCACCAGTATGCTCGGTATTGTGGGCTTAGCTGATGCGGTTAACCATCTTTTAGCTTGCGAAAATCTTTCTGAAACCTTTGGTAAAAGTGCGCGCGGTGATGAAATCGCCCACGCGATTTTGCAAAAATTAGATGAAGTTAATCAACAACATACTGGTTTATATGTAGAGCGTAGCCAAAATCATTACCTCTTACATGCACAAGTTGGGGCAAGTTTACATGCTGAAGATGCGCTGAATACCCCAGCTCATCGCGTGAAAGTAGGACAAGAACCGACCTTACTTGCACAATTAAAACAATCTGCTCAGTTCCATAAATACTTCCCTTCTGGTGCTGGGGATTTATTCGCTTTCGATCAAACTTATGTCGATCATCTTGATGCGATTTTAGATATTATTGACGGCGCTTTTGCCTTAAATTATCGCTACATTACGACTTACTTAAAAAATACAGATTTAATTCGTGTAACGGGTTATTTAGTGAAAAAAAGTGAAGTAGAAAAATATCGTCGCGGTGAAGCTGTGCGAGCGGATACCACTTGGTTTGGCGATGGTACGGATTCTTGCGCCGATGTTTTTGACCGTAAATTACGCAATGAAGATGACCTTAGCGGTACAAATTAATGTCTCATTTGCCTGACCTTACCTTGCCTGTTCATCGCATTATTCCTTTTGCGAATGTCGACGGGCAAGGTAATCGTACCACCGTTTTTCTGCAAGGTTGTGACATCAATTGCTTATATTGTCACAACCCAGAAATGATTGCGCGCCATAATCCTGAAAGCCATTTAATGAGTTTAAATGCGCTTTATGAAGAAATTATGCAATCCGTGCCTTTTATTCGTGGCGTCACTTTTTCTGGTGGCGAACCGACGTTACACGCCAAAAATTTAGTGCCACTTTTTAAAGCGTTACAAGAGCAAGGCTTAACTTGCTATGTAGACTGTAACGGCTTTTTCGATGCGCAAAAAATTGCAGACTTAATTGAAGTGGCGGATAAATTTTTATTTGACCTTAAAGGAATGGGCGAAGGCTTAGCTAATTTGTGTTTTAACCGAAAAAATACGCAAGGCTTGTTTTCTCTGACTTCTACACAAAAAATTCATCATTTAAACCGTAATTTTGCCAACTTAAGTCTGCTTTTAGAAAAAGATAAGATTGAAGAAATTCGTTTAGTTTGCATTAAAGGCTTTTTTGATATTCCTGCTTTATTACAAAAAACCGCGGATTTAATGACGCCAATGCAACGAGAGCAACTTTTCTTGCGTCTTATTTGCGTACATGAAAAAAGCGTGCGCGATAAAGCCCATATGGCGCCTTTTATTCCAACCCGCGCAGAAATGGATCAGTATTCGGCTTTTGCTCAAAGCCTGGGCTTTCAACGTATCCAAACCATTTATTAAACACTCGCGCCGAAAAAATGACTTCGCTACGCTTTTTCGGTGCGAGTTAATCTGCCTCTGCCCTGTCTTTCTGCGCCTGTCGGCGTTTTTTTGTTTTCTGAGATAATTTAAAGTACAATCAACGTCCTTTTAGTTTTAATCCCGATTATCCAAGGCCGTAGTGTGAATTTTGATTTTAAAAAAGCAAAACAGCAAGTTAATTTCGTTGACGAAATGCGCTTAATGCGAGCAATAAAAGATGCGCCTGCAGGTTTTGCTACTGTATTACAACTATTACCGCTTTTCTTTCATTGTAATCACCCCTCTTTAGTGGGTTATGTGAAAGATTGCCCACAAGGTATTTGTGATTTCACCCTTTCCAATGCGCAAAAAGAATTTCTGCAAATGCGTTTTCCACAACGTTTAAATGCGGAAAATTGCGAAGATTTCATCGCCTTACATAATGATAAAGATTACCCTGAAAGTGCCGTTTTCCGAGGCATTTATGTTATGGGAAGCATTGGTACAGTCACGCAAACCCCAAACTCTGATTTAGATATTTGGCTTTGCGCACGAGAAAATCTTACGCCTTTAGACGCCTCTTTATTAAAAGAAAAAATCAGCTTATTACAAAAATGGGCGTTAAATCTTGGCGTTAAAATTAGTTTATATTTACTAAACGAAAAACGTTTCCGTGATTCTCACTACGCCTCGCCACTTTCTGCCGAACAAGATAACAGCGGTTCGGCACAATATATGTTGCTGTTAGATGAGTTTTATCGCACGGCTTTACGTTTAGCTGGAAAACCGATTCTATGGCTTCACTTACCCGTGGAATGTGAAAAAGATTACGATAAAAAAGTTAAAGAATATCAAGAAGCTGGAAAAATTGATTTAAATGATTGGGTTGATTTCGGCGGACTTGGCAAACTTTCACCCAATGAATATTTCGGTGCAACCTTGTGGCAACTTTATAAAGGTATCGATTCTCCTTATAAATCAGCGTTAAAAATTCTTTTATTAGAAAGTTATTCCGCTGAATATCCGCATACTCAATTAATTTCTCAAGAATTTAAACAACGTTTATTAAAAGGTGAAACGGATTATCATTTTGACGCTTATCTTTGTATGTTAGAGCGCGTTTCCCGTTATTTATTTCATAAAAATGAACATAAACGTTTGAAATTTGCTTACCGTTGTTTCTATTTAAAAATTGCTGAAAATCAACAACAAGAAAAAGAAAATAAACCAAATTGGCGTTTAGATTATTTACATCAATTAGTGCAAAAATGGCATTGGACAAAAGATTTTACGGACTTTCTAGATAATCGTTCACATTGGGGAATTAAATTTGTAAAACAAAATCATAATGATTTATTGCAATATTTAATGGCCAGTTATCGCAACTTATTACAATTTGTGCGCCAATATAAAATCAATGCCAGTATCGTTCCTCAAGATATGGCTATTTTAAGTCGTAAACTTTATACCGCATTTGAAGAATTACCCGGCAAAGTCATTTTTATCAATACGGCGATAGCCAGTGATTTAGCAGAAAAAGTTTTAACTTTTGTTGAAGTAAAAAATAATCCTATTTTTAAAGCCGGTTGGTATTTATTAAATCATGAGCCGAATTTAGATGGCTTTCATGTCTCGCGTCATGCTGAATTTAGTGAAACCTTGCCAAAATTAGTAGCTTGGTCTTATTTTAACGGTCTTCTTACGCCTGAAACAAAACTTTATACTCGTAGCCAATCGGTGCGTTTACCTGCATTATCACAATTTGCTCAGGATTTATGCCGTACCTTTCCAAGAGAACACGCCCCTGCAAGTAAACAGGCTTTAATTCGTCATTGTAAAATTCGTCAGCTTTTTATTGCGGTAAATTTAAGTAATGACGTAACGAAAAACTTAGATGCGAATAATGACGAACATCGTAAAACGATTTTAGCGGGCGATTTATTTAATTTAAAACATTCAGAAAATCCATATATTGGCAGTATTGATGCCATTTATCGTAATCGTTGGAATGAAATTCGCACCTTACATTTTGAAGGCGACGATGCTTTAATTCGTTTAATTAAAGTTTTAACTCATAAAATTCCTCGTGCTTCAACATCATTACAAGCGGTGAATATTTTTAGCTATGCAGAAAATTATTCCACAGAAATTCAACAAACTATTCAAACCTTAATTTATCGCACCCTTGGTATTGAATCGCAAAAAATACCTTCCGAAAATAATATGGCGTCCATCATTCGCTATACAGGACATGGTTGGAGTCAACTTTTTCAACAATCTGCGCCTAAAGTTGCGTTTAATAGTACCTTTTTAAATAAAAATAATGCAGAATGCACACCTTATCCAAAAGAAGTTGCACAATTTGCAAGTGAAGGCTTTTTACAATTTTTCTTTGAAGATAATCAAGATAATAGTTTTAATGTTTATATTTTAGATGAACGCAATCATATTGAAGTTTACCGTTCTTGTTTGGGGGATAAATCCCAAAAAATAAATGAAATAAATCAACTTTATCAAGCGGCAAGTTTGAATACGGAAGATAATCCATATAGAATAATTAAATATCATTTTAATTATCCGCAATTCTATCAACTGCTACCTTCTCAAGATACGATTCAAATCGTACCATTCCGCCATCATTTAAAAATGATTTAGCGGTTTTTTTATGTGGTAGCTCTATACAAAATTAGCATAAGGGTCAAAATTTATGATGGAAGAAAACATCGTTATTGCTGGAAAGAATAAAATGCCAAAACGCGTATTATTAGTTGATGATCATCCATTAATGCGTCGAGGAATGCGTCAATTATTAGAAACAAGCGACAATTTCATTGTTATTGGTGAAGCCTCTTCTGGTTTAGAAGGCTTAGAATGGGCAACACGCGAATTGCCCGATATGATTATCCTTGATTTAAATATGAAAGGATTAAGCGGTTTAGATACTTTAAAAGCGATGCGCAAAGAAGGCATCGACTCTCGCATTGTCATTTTAACTGTTTCTGATGCGCGTAATGATATTTTCACACTTATTGATAACGGCGCTGATGGCTATTTATTAAAAGATACCGAACCATCTTTATTATTAAGCCAAATTGAAGAAATCGCTGAAGGCAAAACCGTATTAAGTGATATCGTGCAAAAAGTTGTAAGCGAACGTCAAGCCGGCGATGACCCAATTTATAGCTTAACTGGCCGTGAATCTGATGTTTTAGGTTTAGTAACAAAAGGTTTATCGAATAAACAAATTGCGAATGAACTCTTTATTTCTGAAGAAACCGTAAAAGTGCATATTCGTAACTTATTACGTAAATTAAAAGTTCATTCTCGTCTTGCGGCAACAATCGTTTATTTAGAACACTTCGGGAAAAAATAAGCAACCATCGAAGTGGATTGTGGTCTAAAACAAGCTGTATTAAGTGAAGTAGCAAACAAAACGTTACTTCACTTTCTTTGCTTAAGCCAATTAAGGAACCACTATGTTGACTTTTCTTCGACTTTCTTACCGCCCCCTTCTAGCCAAACTTTTTACCGGCTTAAGTGCAGGATTTTTTCTTAGCCTTGCGCAAGCTGAAGAAATCCCCACACAATGCTCAAATACTGAGGCAAAAAATTGCACTCGCACCGAAAATTTAGACCCTAACGCGGAAAAATTTCAAACCAATACCGCATTATATCAACTAAAAATTCAAGGTATTGAGGATCCAAAAGCTGAAGAAAACGCCCAAATTTATACGGATCTTATCGCGCCTCAAGAAATGGACGGATCCGCGCGAAATTTACGTATTGTTAAGCAAACTATTGAAAAAGCGATCGGCGTTTTTGGTTATTTTAATAGTCAAATTTCCTTTAAATTAGAGCCAGCAAAAGAAGGAAAGAAGCTTGGTACTTTATTCGTTACGGTTAAACAAGGGCCTGTTACTAAAATTGTCGCGACCGATGTAAAAATTGAAGGTGAAGCAAAAGATGACACGCCATTTCAAAGATTACTCGAAACCTTACCGCCCGTGGGCAGTCCGCTTTCGCAAGAAAGTTACGATAATTTTAAAGATAATTTACAACAACTTGGCGTCGAACGCGGTTATTTCGATGCTAATTTTACCCGCGCCCATTTAGATGTGCGTCCTTCTTCGCAACAAGCTTGGTGGCACCTTAGTTACAACAGTGGCGAACGTTATAAGTTTGGCAAATTCACCTTTGAAAACAATCAAATCCGCACGGATTACTTAAAAAACATCATGCAAATGCAAGATGGCTCACCATACAATATGGAAAAGCTTTCCACGCTCAGTTCAGATTTTTCCTCTTCTGGTTGGTTTAATTTTGTGCTTTTTCAACCTAAAGTCGATAAAGAAAAAAAAGAAGTGGATATGCATATTTTGTTTTATCCGCGCAAAAAAAATGTCTTTAAAGTCGGCCTTGGCTATTCCACCGATGTGGGCGGGCGTTTTCAATTAGGTTGGAACAAACCTTGGGTTGATGATAAAGGGCAAAGTTTACGTAGTAATCTCTATTTTTCAAAACCGAAACAAAGCGTTGAGGCGACTTATCGTATGCCTTTGCGTAAACATCCGCTGAAATATTATTACGAATTAGCTTACGGAATTGAGCGTGAAAAAGAAAATGACACCTCAACAAACGGGCAAACCGCAACCCTTATGCGTTATTGGAACCGAATTACAGGTTGGCAAAATGCGCTCGGTTTGCGTGTACGTTACGACGCTTTTACGCAAGCTGATGAATCTCATCATACTTTATTGATTTATCCTACCGCTTCCGCTACGCGAACACGTTTTCGTGGTGGACTTTTCCCAAACTGGGGGGATTCACAACGTTTTTCTTTTGATATTGGAAGCAAAAATATCGGCTCCGATGTTGATTTTTATCGCCTTCAAGCCTCAAGTATTTGGGTGCGTACCTTAATGAAAAATCACCGTTTCATTACTCGCGCCGAATTTGGGTATTTAAAAACCCATCAATTTGATAAGATTCCGCCATCCTTACGTTTCTTTGTCGGCGGGGATCGCACCGTGCGAGGTTACGGTTATAAAAAAATCTCGCCTAAAAATGACGATGGCAAATTAGTTGGCGGTTCTTATATGGCTGACGCAAGTTTGGAATACAATTATCAAGTCTATCCAAAATGGTGGCTCGCCACTTTCTTTGATAGTGGGTTAGCGGCAGATAAACTAAAACGAGAAAAATTACATTATGGCGCAGGCTTTGGCATTCGTTGGGTTTCGCCTGTTGGCCCTTTGAAATTTGATATTGCCAAACCGGTTCACGATAAAATTCACAACAAAGATATTCAATTTTATTTAAGTTTAGGGTCAGAGTTATAAGGGGCGAAAAATGGAAAAAACACAAACGGAACAAACGCCAACGCCAGTGCGAAAATCTCATTTTTGGCGTAATTTCTTCCTTTTTTTTAGTTTGATTATTTTACTTATCCTCAGCGTTCCCTTGGCTTTTCTCAGCACAAGTAGCGGGCAACGCACGATGCTTTCTTTCGCAGATCGTTTTTTAGATGAATTAAGCATTGGGGAAATAAGCGGTGGTTTAGGCGAAAATACAGGGTTAGTTTTAAAAAATGTGCATTTTAAACAACCTAGTTTAGAACTGAACATTGCTCAAACGGCGCTCAAAATAACCTTAAGTGAATTATTCCACGGCAAGCTACAAGTAGATGAATTCAATCTGCTCGCGCCGAATATTCGTCTTTTGGCAAGCGAAGCGCCTAAAGAAACGCAAGCGTCAAAGAGTTCCACAGCGACTTTTGCCTTGCCTTTAGCCTTAGAAATTAAAAATTTGCATCTCAAAGATTTTCAATTTCAGAGCGAAAATGATTTTATTTCCTTAGGCGATTTTCATTCCGCGCTGAGCTTTAGTATGACGCAAGGTGTCGTTCTTGCGCCAACTCAAATCAATAACTTACTGCTCAATTTCCCAAAACGCGCCCCTGTAAAAGCAAAAGGAAAAGAACTGGCAACGGCCCCTTTAGCTCAAAATTTAGCTCAATCTACGGCTAAAAATTCACTCGCGCCGAAAAAATTCTCAAAACCAAAAGTGAAACAACAAGGGGTTGATTGGGTCGGCATTGAATCTTTTTTAAGCAAACCTTTATTAAATTTACAAGATTTCAGCTTGCCATTTCCTATTATTATAAAAAACCTTACGGGAAAAAATTGGCAATATATACAAGGCGTTAATGCTCACGACAAGCTTTTAATTTCCCAATTAAACTTACAAGCTCGCGCCGAAAAAAGCACCGTATACTTACAAAATTTACATCTTGAAAGTCCTCTTGGCGTTATTTCGGCTCAAGGTGACGTGAAAACTCAAGGCGATTTTCCTGTTAACGTAAAACTAACGGGCGATTTATCGGCTATTTCGCCTAATCATTATTTGTATGATTTAAATTGGGTGCATTTATTTTTACCGCAAAAAAATCACCTTGATTTAGTGATTTCTGGCGCGTTAAAACAAGCGACTCAATTAAAATTACAAACAAATGGCGTGATCAATGCGAATTTAAACGGCAAAGTGTATTTATCTATGGGGAAAATGCCGTTGGAATTAGAGCTTAAAAGCCCAAAATTACAATATCCCTTTAATCGCTTAGCAAAAAATCCGTACAAATTTGAAAACGTCAACCTTCATATTTTTGGCAATTTATTGGCTTATAACCTTAAGTTGGACGGCGATTTTGTTGGCAAAAATATTCCTAAAGGGCCGATTTCATTAAGCGCAACGGGCGATCTTTCTCATATTGACGTGCATGATTTGTACTTAAGCGTGCTAAAAAGCAAAGCGCATTTTAAAGGCAAATTAAGTTGGCGTAACCGCTTAAAATGGGAATCCAACCTTGATTTAAATCGCTTTAATTTCGGTGATTATTTATTTGAAAACGTGCCTGAATTAAAAAAATTCAAAGGGTTACCTGCTGTCCTTTCCGGTTATTTGTCTTATCAAGGTTATTATGATTTTTACGATGATGATTGGTTTATGCAAGTGCCTGAAATTCATCTAAATGGGCAAATTTCTCAGCAAGATTTTGCTTTAAATACTAAGCAGGTCGTCCTTAGAAAAAAGTGGTTATCCGTTCCTGAATTAAATCTTGTTTACGGTAAAAACAAGGTAAATTTAACTGGCGAAGTCAGTCACAATAGCCAGTTAAATTTAACGATTAACGCCCCCGATTTGCGTGGTTTGTTGCCCGGTTTACAAGCGAATATTCAAGGACATATGCAAATGCAAAGCGAAGGAAGTTTTGTTAATACAGAGGTTCATCTGACGGGGAAGAATATTCGCTTCCAAGATTTCTCTTTGCATAATTTTAGCTTAAATAGCCAATTATCCAGCCAACAGCAAATACAAGGCGATATAAAATTAGAGCTAGATAAACTGAATTTCCAACAATTTCATTTTCCACACATTAAGCTTGTGGGCAAAGGTAATGAAAGCCAACATCAATTTGACTTAAGCTCGCAAGGCAATCCCCTTGCTTTAAATTTGCAATTACAAGGGAATTTTGCAAGAAACAGCAACGTTTGGCGCGGTGTGTTACAACAAACCGATCTGCATTCACCTGTGGGAAATTGGCAACCCAACCATGCGGTCGATTTGGTGTATAACTTAAATGTTAATCAAGGCAATATTGGCGCACATTGTTGGCAAAACCGTGATGCGACCTTATGTTTTCCGAAAATGTTCCATGTGGGAAAAACAGGGAATATCCCCTTTGACGTGACCAATTTAGATTTGGCGATGCTGAACAATTTAATTAAACAACGCAGTTTCCAAGGACATTTTTCTGGCAAAGGTTATATGCAATGGTTTGAAAATTACCCTGCAAAAATGAATGTGCAATTAACAGGTTCAAATATTCAGTTAAATCAGCGTTTAGATTATCGCCATTTTTATGTGAATTTTCCCCAAATTTCGGCGCGAGTGGCTTTAGTGAATAACCAATTACAAAGCCAAGCCAACTTAGATGTACGCTGTCCTTATCGTAAAAATTGCGCGCCTTTAAGTCATATCGATCTTAAAATGGCCGTGCAAGATTTAGCGAAAAGTCGTCAACTTTCTGGGTATTTAAAAATTGATAGTCTTTCTATGGCGCTTGCCAAACAACTTTTTGCAAAAGATGAAAATATTGAAGGCAATCTCTTTGCCGATTTAAACCTCGCAGGCAGCTTAACAACGCCATTATTAACGGGCGATTTAGGCCTTAATCAAGTGAAAGCAAACTTAAAATTACTGCCTTTTGATATTAATGAAGGGCATTTAAACGTGCAATTCAAAGGCCAAGATATGGCTTTAAATGGCAAAATTAGTACCCCAAAAAGTGCCTTATCTTTAACGGGACAAGCCTCTTGGGATAAGCTTGATGAATATCAAGCCAGCGTGCGTTTATTAGCGGATAATTTTTATTTAAATCTGCCTCTTTCACCAACGGTTGCAGAAATGAATATCAGCCCAGACATTCTTTTAACGGCGGATAATCATTCCTTAAAAATGGAAGGTAATGTAAAAATTCCATGGGCGAGAATTCATGTAAAAGACTTACCCGATAGCGGGGTGAGTGTGAGTTCTGATTTAGTGATTTTAGATGGGCCAAATAAAACGAAGCCTAATAAAATGCTACAACTTGCAGAAACGGGTGAAACACCCCAAGGGCGTAAAATTTTCTCTAATTTGAAAATTGATCTTGGTGATGATGTAAATTTAAAAGCCTATGGTTTAAATACGAATTTAAACGGAATTTTATCTTTAACACAGCAAAAAGGGCTTCTTGGTTTATATGGTCAAGTGAATTTAGAGCATGGTTCTTTTGTTGCTTACGGACAAAATTTAATCATTAAAAAAGGTTATATTGGTTTTTCTGGGCTTCCAACTAAACCTATTATTAATCTCAACGCCATTCGCAACCCAACAGAAATGCTTGATAATGATATTGTTGCCGGTATTCGTGTTTCAGGTTATACCACAGCACCAAAAGTCAACGTATATACACAACCTGCCATGTCGGAAGACCAAGCCTTATCTTACTTGCTGACAGGGCATTCCCTTGATAGTAATGAAGATACTGGCACGAGCGGTTCTGTGGGTGCAGCTTTGCTTTCTTTAAGTTTGGCTCAAACTGGTAATGCCGTTGGTGCCTTAGGAAAAGTCTTTGGCATTCAAAACTTAAATCTTAGTACTTCCGGTGTGGGGAATAAATCTCAGGTTGCCGTAAGTGGCAATATTACCGACCGTTTACAAGTGCGTTATGGCGTAGGTTTATTTACAGGCTTAGCGGAATTAACTCTGCGCTTTAAATTATTACCGAAATTGTATTTGCAATCTGTTTCAAGCGTAAACCAAGCGGTTGATTTATTTTATCAATTCGAAATCTAAAAATTCGGCGCGAAGGCTTTATCCCCTTCGCGCCGAATTTTTTCTTATGGCGGAAAACTATAATAAATTTAAAAAGTCTTCTTCCGTTAAAATATCCACGCCAAGCTCTTGAGCTTTCGCTAATTTTGAGCCAGCGCTTTCCCCTGCGATAACATAATGAGTTTTGGCTGACACACTGCCACTTACTTTTGCCCCAAGGCTTTGTAATTGTGCTTTTGCTTCAGTACGCGTCATTTTTGTCAACGTTCCGGTCAACACCACTGTTTTTCCCATAAAAGGATTATCGCTAATTTCGACCTTTTCCACGTCTTCCCAATGCACGCCTTGTTGTATTAAATCCTCAACAACCGCCACATTGTGCGTTTCACGCCAAAAGTGATAAATACGACGCGCCACAACCTCACCCACATCCGGAACACCTAGTAAGGTTTCAATATCCGCTTTTTTAATGGCCTCTAAAGTATGGAAATGTTGCGCGAGATTTAATGCGGTACTTTCCCCAACTTCGCGAATGCCTAAAGCAAATAAAAAACGCGGTAAGGTTGTTTTTTTCGCTTTTTCTAAACTTTTTAAGGCTTTTTCCGCAGATTTTGCCCCCATTCGATCTAATTTCACTAACGTGTTTTGATCTAATCTAAAAAGATCTGCAGGCGTATGAAGTAATTCACGATCCACTAATTGTTCGATAAGTTTTGCACCTACGCCATCAATATCCATGGCTTTTCGGGATACAAAATGTTTTAAGGATTCTTTACGTTGTGCATCACAAAAAAGTCCCCCCGTACAACGGGCAACGGCTTCACCTTCAATACGTTTCACCAAAGAACCACATACAGGGCAATGGGTTGGGAAAATAATGGCTTTCGCATTTTCTGGTCGGCGATCTTTTACAACCCCCACAATTTGTGGAATCACATCGCCTGCACGACGTACGCTAACCGTATCGCCAATCGCTAAACCAAGACGCGCAATTTCATCGCCATTATGTAAGGTTGCATTACTGACCGTGACACCAGCAACAAAAACCGGTTCTAATTTCGCAACGGGGGTAATCGCACCTGTTCGCCCTACTTGAAATTCAACATCGTTTAGCACGGTTAATTCTTCTTGGGCTGGGAATTTATAAGCAATGGCCCAACGTGGTGCTTTGGAAATAAAACCAAGGCGTTCTTGTAAGGCAATATCGTTAATTTTTAATACGGTTCCATCAATGTCGTAGCCTAAATGCGGTCTTTTTTCAATCATTTGACGATAGAATTTCAAGACTTCTTCAACACCATGGCAAAGCTCAATTTCTTTATTGACGGGAATGCCTAATTTATTTAACCACTGCAAGCGCTCATAGTGCGTGCTAGGTAAAACCGCCCCTTCCACCACGCCAATACCATAAGCATTTAACATTAAATGGCGTTGATGCGTAATTTTCGAGTCTAACTGACGCAATGAACCGGCCGCAGCATTGCGTGGGTTTGCAAAGGTTTTTTCCCCTTTGGCTAAAGCCATATCGTTTAAGTGTTCAAAAGCTTTATGAGGCATAAAAACCTCACCGCGCACTTCTAATCTCGCCGGCGGATTCTCTGTTAATAATTGCAAAGGAATATTCCGAATAGTGCGCACATTGTTGGTAATGTCTTCGCCTGTTTGACCATCACCGCGAGTTGCGGCACGAACAAACTGACCATGTTCGTATAAAATGCTCACCGCTAAGCCATCTAACTTAGGCTCACAGCAAAATTCTAGCTGTTGTGGTGCTAACACTAAGCGGTCTTGAATGCGTTTTACAAAAGCCAGAAAATCTTCATCATTGAACACGTTATCCAAGGAAAGCATCGGAATTTCATGTTTAATTTGCTCAAAACTCGTTAAAGGATGGGCGCCAACACGTTGCGTTGGGCTATCAGGCGTAACAAGTTCAGGGTGCGCTTCTTCTAAGGCTTTTAATTGGTGAAATTGACGGTCGTACTCGGCATCAGGAATTTCTGGTGCATCAAGCACATGATAAAGATATTCGTTATGTCGTAAACTTTGGCGCAAAGCTTCGATTTGTTGCTGTAATGTTTGGCTCATATTATTTTTTCTTTGTTAAAAAGTAGTGGGCTAGCATAGCACGCAGACTAAATTCAGCAAGGGAATCCCTTTACTTTACGCATAAAAAAACCGCAACAATCATTGCGGTTTTCCTTTATTTTGCTTTAGTTCGTTGAAACTTGCTGTAAATATTCTTGTTCGGCTTGTGCATCAAAATCTTTTTGTTGCTCCGTTAATAAAATACCGTTTAAATCTTTTGCTAAGGCTTTTGCTGTACTGATCATCATACGCAAGTTAGCTTCGCTTGAACCATAATTTGCCGGTAATTGCATAAACAAGACAACACCAAAGGTGCGGAATTCTTCCATTTTTTCTGGCTCAAAAGTGCCCGGATTTTCCAAATTCGCCAAACTAAATAATACTGGTGCTTTAGCACTAAATTCACTATGGCGATGATAAATCGCTTTATCGCCAAAGAGCATACCTTCTTTTTCTAAGGCTTTCGCCAATTCTTCCCCTTGGAAATCTTGCTCTTCTGGCGCGACTAAATAAAGCATCACAACTTTGCTTGCTTGTTCAGTGCTTGCGCTCGCTTCGCTTGCGTCGTTATTTTTGGCCTCTTGCGCAGGCGTGCTTTCTTCTGCATCCTTTTGTGCGTTGGCCAAACCTTCAGACTCTTTTTTCGGCGCGAGTGTTTTTTTATCTCTTGGCATCTCATAAGATACAGACATTTTTTCCACAACTTTTTCTTCTGAAGGTCGATCCATTGGATAAATGACGGGTTCCGAAGGCTCTTCTTTGTTAAGGTTTTCTTTCACTTTGTGAATTCTTTCTTTATTTTCGCGTCCTTTACTCGCTTGCAATAATTGCTCACGAATGGCCGGCGAATGCACATCTAAGCCTTCATCTAAATCAATGCTTTTTTCAATTTCTTCAATGGTCAGGCTATAAACATCGCGATCTCGCAAGCTAATTTTAATATGGCTGACTTCAGCATCGGCAACCTCTACTGGCGCTGTATGATTTTGCGCAGGAAACGTGACTTCTTCTAGTGGTAATTCTTCTTTTCTTACCACCGTTTCTAAAGGCGCTTCTGGCGCTAAAGCCATTTTTTCAGTAGGCGTATTTAAAGGCGCCTCTTTACTCGATGGTTTTTCATTTTTGAAAATTTTTGATTTATTTTGTTTATTTGACCAAACGCCATGAACAACTAATACAACTAAGGCTAAAGCGCCTAATAAAATAAGAACGGTATTGAGATCCATTGAAAACTCCTGCATGCTCTGCACCCTCATTTTTGCGAACAAAATTGCGCGTAGCTTACCATATTTTCCGCTTACACACTTAAATTTTATCGCAAGCTTCGGCAATCTACGGCTTTTTGTTTTATTTATAATCTCATTAAGGTATGCTTACTTTTTTTATTATTACGGAAGAAAAAAATGCCTATTCTACAACAAATTCAACAAGGATTTTTTTATTTTAAAGCAGGTTGGCAATTGATTGCACAAGGGAATTTGCGCCGTTTTGTCATTATTCCTGTTTTACTGAATATTCTCCTACTTTCTGGCTTATTTTATGTTTTTGTGCATCAAATTGACGCGCAAATTCAATCTTTAATGCATGTTATCCCAACTTGGTTAAGTTGGCTTAGTGGCCTTTTTTACTTCGTCGCTATCGCCTTAATTTTATTGGTCTATTATTTTACCTTTAATACGCTTTCAGGCTTTATTGCCGCCCCTTTTAATGGTCTTCTTGCGGAAAAGGTCGAACAAATGCTAACAGGTGTGGCGGGAAATGATGATGGGATTTGGGCTTTAATTCATGATATTCCACGCACTATGCAACGTGAGTGGGTTAAAGTTGTTTATCTCGTACCGCGTATTTTGGCTTTATTTTTACTTGGGTTTGTACCTGTTTTAGGGCAGTTTGTAGTGCCTTTACTCATATTCCTTTTTAATTCATGGTCACAAGCTGTGCAATATTGCGATTACCCTTTTGATAATCACAAAGTGTCTTTCCCAAATATGAAGAGCGCATTAAAAACTCAGCCTTATATGAATTTAACTTTTGGCGCATTAGTGATGCTTTGCACTTTTATCCCCTTTATTAACTTTGTCATTATTCCTGTGGCGACTTGTGGGGCAACGCAAATGTGGGTGGAAAATTACCGTAGCCAATTTATTAAAAAAGCTTAATCGAGTATTAAGAGAGAATTTTAAATAAAAAAAATCCCACAACGTCTTGTGGGATTTTTATTTTTCATTTTAACGTTTACGAATCAATTTTTCTGTTAACTCATAAGCGCGTAATTTCGCAATTTCTTGAGTAAGTTTAACCATCATTAAATCGTAATTTTCTGCTGTCATGCTCGTAATATTTTCTTCGGCACGACGTTTTGCTTCTAAAATACGTTCACGATCTAACTCTTCACCACGAATTGCCACATCTGCTAAAACAATAACCATTTTAGGCTGAACTTCTAAAAAGCCACCTGAAACGTAAATTACTTCATTGCTTCCATCTTCAAGGGTAATTTTTACAATCCCTGGCTTAATTGCTGTTAGCAACGGCGTGTGGCCTGGTAAAATACCAAGTTCACCTTCTGTACCAGATGCTTGAATGGATTTTACTTCCCCTTCAAAAATTTGCTCTTCCGCACTTACGACGGTTAATTTTAATGTTGCCATGTTTTTCTCCTTCAAGTTGTTTGGTTGTCAATCTTGAAGCGATTACATTTTTTTAGCTTTTTCTAGCACTTCGTCAATAGAACCTGCCATATAGAACGCTTGTTCTGGAATATGGTCATATTCACCGTCTAAGATGCCTTTAAAGCCACGAATGGTGTCTTTTAAAGAAACATATTTACCTGGTGAACCTGTAAATACTTCCGCTACGAAGAATGGTTGTGATAAGAAACGTTCAATTTTACGTGCACGTGCTACCACTAATTTATCTTCTTCTGAAAGTTCATCCATACCAAGAATTGCAATAATATCTTTCAATTCTTTATAGCGTTGTAAGATTCCTTGTACACCACGAGCTACGTCATAATGTTCTTGACCAACAACTAATGGGTCAAGCTGACGAGATGTTGAATCTAATGGATCTACCGCAGGATAAATACCTAAAGATGCAATTTGACGACTTAATACAACGGTTGAATCCAAGTGAGCGAACGTTGTCGCAGGTGATGGATCGGTTAAGTCATCGGCTGGTACGTAAACGGCTTGTACCGATGTGATAGAACCTGTTTTAGTCGATGTAATACGTTCTTGTAGCGCACCCATTTCTTCAGCTAAGGTTGGTTGGTAACCTACCGCTGATGGCATACGACCTAATAATGCAGATACTTCTGTCCCTGCTAAGGTATAACGATAAATATTATCTACGAAGAATAATACATCACGGCCTTCATCACGGAATTTTTCCGCCATGGTTAAACCTGTTAAAGCTACGCGTAGACGGTTACCTGGTGGCTCATTCATTTGACCATAAACCAAGGATACTTTATCTAACACGTTAGAATCTGTCATTTCGTGATAGAAGTCATTACCTTCACGAGTACGTTCACCTACACCAGCAAATACTGAGTAACCTGAGTGTTCAATCGCAATATTACGGATTAATTCCATCATATTTACGGTTTTACCTACACCAGCACCACCGAATAAACCTACTTTACCCCCTTTTGCAAATGGGCAAATTAAGTCGATAACTTTGATACCTGTTTCTAAAAGTTCTGTGCTATTTGATTGATCTTCATAGCTTGGCGCTGCGCGGTGAATTGACCATTCTTCTTCTGCGCCAATTGGGCCTTTTTCATCAATTGGAGTACCTAAAACGTTCATAATACGTCCTAGGGTTTTTGTTCCTACTGGCACTGAAATTGGATTTCCAGTGCTTTTTACTGAAAGACCACGTTTTAAACCATCAGATGAACCCATTGCGATACAACGTACCACACCGCCACCTAATTGTTGTTGTACTTCAAGTACAAGGCCTGATTCTACATTTAAGGCGTCATATACTTTCGGTACGGAATCTTGGGGAAATTCAACGTCAATAACCGCACCAATGATTTGTACAATTTTACCTGTTGCCATTACCGTTCCTCTAACTTTGCTTAAATTGCTGCAGCACCTGCAACAATTTCATTTAATTCATTTGTGATACTTGTTTGACGAGCTTTGTTATACACCAGTTGCAAGTCTTTAATTAAATTACCTGCATTATCTGTTGCAGCTTTCATCGCCACCATTCGTGCTGCCTGTTCAGAAGCCACATTTTCAACCACGGCTTGATATACTTGAGATTCTAAATAACGAATCAATAATGCATCCAGCAAGGCTTTTGCATCGGGTTCGTAAATATAATCCCAAATTTGTTTTTCTTGTTTGGCTTCTTCTTTAAATAATTCAACGGAAGGAATAAGTTGATCTAAACAAGGTTTTTGCGACATTGTATTAATAAACTTATTGTAAACAAGATAAACGGCATCTAATTCGCCATTTTTATAGGCATCAAACATTTGATTAGCGGTTCCTAATAAGTCTTCCACTGTTGGCGTATCGCCCATGCCTGATTGTTGTACATCAATTTTTAAACCAAGTGATTGGAAAAAACCGATACTTTTAGCACCAATCAATCCTAAAGAAACCTCAGCATTTTTTTCTTGCCAAAATTTAATTTCTTCCAATACTTTTTTAAATAAATTGATATTTAAACCACCACATAAACCGCGGTCAGTGGATACCACAAGGATACCCACTTTTTTCACATCACGTTCTACTAAAAACGGATGTTTATACTCAGAATTGGCTTTTGAAATATGGCTAATAACACGACGTATCGCATCAGAATACGGGCGCGATGCGGACATTCTTTCTTGCGTTTTACGCATTTTAGAGGCCGCGACCATTTCCATTGCCTTAGTAATTTTCTGCGTACTTTGTACACTGGAAATTTTAGTTCGTATTTCTTTTGCACCAGCCATTTTATTTCTCCATTACCATGAGCTATTGGTTTTAAAATTATCTAAAATGTCTTTTAATGATGCTTTAATTTCATCATTGTAATCGCCAGTTTTAGTTAATTCTGCCATAAAGTCTGCATGATTATGGTTTGCATAATCTAACAATGCGGCATCAAAGGCACCAATGCGATCAAGTTCCACATCATCTAAATAACCGAATTCAACAGCAAACAATTCCAATGCTTGTTCCGCTACGCTAAGTGGCGAGTATTGTTTTTGTTTCAATAATTCTGTTACTTTTTGACCATGAGAAAGTTGTTTACGAGTTGATTCATCTAAATCTGATGCAAACTGCGCAAATGCGGCTAATTCACGATACTGAGCCAATGCAGTACGAATACCACCTGCTAATTTTTTAATGACTTTGGTTTGTGCTGCACCACCTACACGAGATACGGAAATCCCTGGGTTAACCGCAGGACGAATACCCGCATTAAACAAGTTAGATTCTAAGAAAATCTGACCATCAGTAATAGAAATTACGTTTGTCGGTACGAAAGCAGAAACGTCACCCGCTTGAGTTTCAATAATTGGTAACGCTGTTAAAGAACCTGTTTTACCTTTTACTTTGCCTTCAGTGAAACGTTCTACATAATCTACGTTTACGCGTGATGCACGTTCTAATAAACGAGAATGTAAGTAGAAAACATCCCCTGGGAATGCTTCACGACCTGGTGGACGACGTAATAATAATGAAATTTGACGATAAGCTACGGCTTGTTTTGATAAATCATCATACACGATTAAAGCATCTTCACCGCGATCACGGAAATATTCACCCATTGCACAACCTGCATAAGGGGCTAAATATTGTAATGCTGCAGAGTCAGAAGCTGTCGCAACAACAACAATCGTATTTTTTAATGCGCCATGCTCTTCTAATTTACGTACAACGTTTGCGATAGTTGAGGCTTTTTGCCCAACCGCAACGTAAATACATTTAATGCCTGAATCACGTTGGTTAATGATAGCATCGATGGCTAAAGCTGTTTTACCTGTTTGACGGTCACCGATAATTAACTCACGTTGTCCACGACCAATTGGCACCATCGCATCCACTGCTTTATAACCAGTTTGTACTGGTTGATCAACAGATTGACGTTCAATTACACCTGGTGCAATCACTTCTACTGGAGAGAAACCATCGTTTTCAATTTCGCCTTTACCATCAATTGGTTGACCTAGTGTATTAACTACGCGACCTAGTAAACCATTACCTACTGGTACTTCAAGAATACGGCCAGTACATTTTACTTCCATCCCTTCCGCTAATTCAGTGTAAGGTCCCATTACTACGGCACCTACTGAATCACGTTCAAGGTTTAATGCCATCGCGTAACTTCCGGTTGGTAATGCAATCATTTCCCCTTGCATGACTTCAGTTAAGCCATGAATACGAATAATCCCATCACATACAGAAACGATTGTCCCTGTATTTTGGGCTTCGCTTGCGACTTTAAAATTCGCAATGCGTTTTTTAATCAATTCACTAATTTCAGTTGAATTTAGTTGCATCTTCTATTCCTCTTACAATTGTAGCTCACTGGCTAAACGTTGTAATTGACCTCGGCTACTGCCATCAATTACAAAATCATCCGTACGGATAATTAACCCTGCAATCAGGGACTCATCCACGCTACAATTCAAATTAACTTTTCGAGCAAGTCTTTTTTCCATTGCTTTCGCAATTTTTTGTTGCTGAGCTTTTGTTAACGTTAAAGCGGAAGTTACAGAAACTTCAGCAATTGAACGATAATCTTCAACGTAACGTTGGTATTCGGTAAACACCGTTGGTAACACAATTAAACGTTGATTTTCAGCCATTAAACGAACAAGATTTTGCCCATATTGATCTAGTTGTTCGCCACAAAGTGAAATGATTTCCTCAGCAAGTTTTTCTGCTGAATTGGCGCTATAAAGAAATGCTTGAATTTTTTCATTTTCAATTAGCTGTGCTAAAAAATCCAACATTTCGGCCCATTTATCTACCGCATTTTTATCTACGGCAGATTGTTCTACGGCGAAATCAAATACGGCTTTGGCATAAGGGCGAGCTATGGTAGTTAAATCTGACATAAGCCCTTCCTTCCTATAAATCCGCAACTAGTTTATCAATAATTTCATTGTTCGCCGCTTTATCAATAGAATGACCAACAATTTTTTCTGCGCCCGCAATTGCTAATGAAGCCACTTGAACACGTAATTCTTCTTGTACGCGTTTGCGTTCACTTTCCACTTCAGCATAGCCTTGATTGATAATCTTCGCTTTTTCTGCTTCCGCTTCTGCTTTTGCTTCATCTAAAATTTCATTGCGGCGTTTATTCGCTAAATCCACAATTTCTTGTGCTTTCGCTTTCGCTTTGCTTAATTCTTGCTCCACGATTTCTTTGGTATCAGCTTGCTCTTGCTTTGCTTTTTCTGCAGATGCTAATGCATCAGCGATAGAACGTTGACGTTCTTCCAACGCATTAATAATAGGTGGCCATACGAATTTCATACAGAACCACACAAAAATTGCAAAAGCAATTAACTGACCAATTAATGTTGCATTAATATTCACAACGCCTCCTCAATAATGTCTTTTCTTTAAAAATAAAAAGCCGTTTGGCTTTTTAACGGAATAGAGACAATTATTGTAATAAACCAACAAATGGGTTAGCAAAGGCAAAGTATAAACCGATACCTACTGCAATCATGGCAATCGCATCAAGTAAACCTGCAACGATAAACATTTTAGTCATTAATGAAGTTGCAAGTTCAGGTTGACGGGCTGCTGATTCTAAATAGCGACCACCTAAAATACCGAAACCAATTGCTGTACCTAATGCAGCAAAAGCAAGCATAAGAGATGAAGCAATAATAGTTGCACCAATTACAGTTTCCATAGTTTTTCTCCAATTAAGGTTAGTGGGAATGACCCCGAGGTTAATAAAAAAATAAAAATTAATGTTCTTCTGTTTTGTTATTAGCCAAGCTTAAATAAATGATGGTTAACATCATAAAGATAAAGGCTTGTAGCGTAATAACTAAAATGTGGAAAATAGCCCATGCCAAATGCAATGGAATACCTGCCACTTGCAGAATAAAGTGATCAGACATATACATCAGCGCAATTAACACAAAAATTAATTCGCCAGCGTACAGATTACCAAAAAGTCGTAACGCTAAAGAAACAGGTTTTGCAATTAATGTTACGCTTTCTAACAATAAGTTAATTGGTGCAAAGGCCCAATGATTAAACGGATGCAATGTATATTCTTTTACAAAACCAGAAAGCCCTTTCGCTTTAATCGTGTAAAAAATGATAAGAGCAAAGACACAAAGTGACATCGCAAAAGTAGAGTTCATATCCGCCGTAGGTACAGCACGTAAATAATGAACGCCGAATAAATTGGCCACTTGTGGTAAGAAATCAACTGGAATTAAGTCGATGGCATTCATAACGAAGACCCAGCAAAAGATCGTTAATCCCAATGGTGCGACGAAATTACGCGCACCGTGGAAATTGTCTTTTACAATTCCGTCAACCCATTCTACAAGAATTTCAACCAAACATTGCCATTTACTCGGCACGCCAGAAGTGGCTTTGGTTGCAACTTTGTAAAATAAAAATAAGAAGATAAACCCAGATAGCGCAGAAAATAGAAGAGTATCGAAATGCACATTCCAAAATCCTTCGCCGCTGGATAAGAAAGTCAAATGATGGCCGATGTAATCGGCAGTGGTTAACCCTGACATAGTTGGTTCCTTTCTATTTAACGTCGATTAAAATTTTCAATAAAAAACGGTAACAAATTATTGGTTAAAATTGCTAAAAAATAACCACTAAAAAAAAGTATAACGTTAAGTTTTATCGTTATAAAAAAAATCACCACTAAAATAGCGGTAAAAAAAAGCTTACAAGCTTCCCCTATATAAAATCGTTTTAAATTTAATTTTTGTCTATTTTTGACGAAAAAAAATACGCCAACAAAAAGCACATAGGGAAAAAAGGCAGAAAAAAAACCTGCAGCAAAAGACACAGCAAATGATTTTTGTAAAAAATATAAAAAAATTACCGAAAGTATAAAAACAATACTTTCTAGTAAAAATGTTATCTTATATTTTTGCTGTGCTTTCCCTAAGGCTGTCATTAAAACTTTATTTTTGTTTATTTAGGCTAAATTCCGCCGTAGTATAAACGTTTTAACTATTTAAGACTAACGATTTTTTAGCAAAATGAGATGTCGATCACCTATTAATTGCGGAATTTCCAATTTAATCTGTTTCTCTAAAACAATATTCTCATTTAATTGCGCAATTTCTTCTGGATGATACTGCCCTTTTAGTGCGTAATAACGCCCATTTTCTTTTGGCAAATGATGACACCATTGGGTCATATCCGCCAAAGAGGCAAAGGCTCGACTTAATACGCCATCAAATTTTTCGCCAGGTTGATATTCTTCTACCCGGCTTAAAACCGGGGTCACATTTTTTAAACCTAACTCTCGTACCGCATTACGAATAAATTGAATTCGCTTGCCTAAACTGTCTAATAAAACAAATTGTTTATCTGGATTTACAATAGCTAAAGGCAGGCCAGGTAAACCTGGGCCTGTTCCTACATCAATAAAGCGTTCACCTTGCAAATACGGATTGACACTTAAGCTATCTAAAATATGTTTCACCAACATTTCTTCAGGATCGCGCACGGCCGTTAAGTTATAGGCTTTATTCCATTTATGTAATAAACAAACAAGCTTAATCAGCTGTGCTTGTTGATCTTCTAAAATAGTCTTCGCACCGAAATTTTGAATAGCTGAAAATTTTGCGCTAAGTTGTTGTTCCAATGCTGTCATTTATGCCCCACGCTTTAACATGCCTTGTTTTTTTAAATTAACCAATAAAATCGAAATGGCCGCAGGTGTTACCCCAGAAATTCGGCTCGCCTGTCCAATCGAAACTGGGCGATGTTGCTCTAACTTCAATCGCACTTCATTTGATAAACCAGATACTTTGCTGTAATCAAATTCAGCTGGAATTTCTGTATTTTCATGACGTTTTTGGCGTTCAATTTCTTCTTGTTGATGTTCGATATAGCCTTGATATTTCACCATAATTTCAACTTGATCCGCCACTTCTTTGTCTTCTACAGCTGGCGCAAAGAACGCTAATTTCGTCAATGTTTCATAACTCATTTCAGGGCGACGTAATAAATCTTCCCCACTTGCTTCGCGAGTTAATGGGCTATTTAACACATTGTTTGTTTCCGCTAAATGTTCAGAGCGCGGATGTAACCAAGTTTGACGTAAACGTTGTCTTTCACGTTCAATCGCTTCCATTTTTTGATTAAATCGCGCCCAACGTGCATCATCAATCAAACCGAACTCGTGAGCAATCGGCGTTAAACGACTATCCGCATTATCTTCACGTAAGATTAAACGATATTCGGCGCGAGAGGTGAATAAGCGGTAAGGTTCTTTCGTTCCTAAGGTGCAAAGGTCATCGACTAAAACCCCTAAATAGGCTTGATCACGGCGTGGATACCATTGATCTTTTTCTTGCACATAACGTCCTGCGTTAATCCCGGCCAATAAGCCTTGTGCAGCAGCTTCTTCATAACCTGTTGTGCCGTTAATTTGACCGGCAAAAAATAAACCTTGAATTGATTTTGTTTCTAACGTTGGTTTTAAATCACGCGGGTCGAAATAATCATATTCAATGGCATAACCTGGTTTAATAATGCGCGCATTTTCCAGCCCTTTCATGGAATGTACAATTTGCATTTGCACATCAAATGGCAAACTGGTTGAAATACCATTTGGATAAATTTCGTTGGTTGTTAAACCTTCTGGCTCTAAATAAATTTGATGAGAATTACGTTCCGAAAAACGCACAACTTTATCTTCAATGGATGGGCAATAACGAGGGCCTACGCCTTCAATAATACCGGCAAACATTGGGCTTCGATCTAAATTTGCACGAATGACATTATGGGTTTGCTCATTGGTGTGCGTGATATAGCAAGGAATTTGACGTGGATGTTGGCTCGCATTTCCCATAAAAGAAAAAACCGGCGGTACAGCGTCGCCATGTTGCTCTGCTAATACGGAAAAATCAATGGTACGAGCATCTAAACGCGGAGGTGTGCCTGTTTTCAAACGATCTACTCGGAAATTATAGCTACGTAATTTCTCAGCTAAACTTTGTGCCGCAGGATCACCTAAACGACCACCTGAATAATTTTCTAAACCAATATGAATTTTACCTGCTAAAAAAGTTCCCGCTGTTAAAACGATCGTTTTAGCACGGAATTTTAAACCCATTTTCGTCGCAACGCCTGTTACGCGCTGGCCTTCTAATAAAATATCGGTGACTTCTTGCTGAAAGATGTCTAAGTTTTCTTGATTCTCTAAAGCCATGCGAACCGCTTGGCGGTAAAGTACGCGATCTGCTTGTGCGCGAGTTGCGCGTACCGCTGGGCCTTTACTGCTATTTAAAGTGCGAAATTGGATCCCAGCTTTATCGGTTGCTGTTGCCATGAGTCCGCCCATAGCATCAATTTCTTTCACCAAATGCCCTTTGCCGATCCCGCCAATCGCTGGGTTGCAAGACATTTGCCCTAAAGTATCTACGTTATGCGTAAGTAATAATGTTTTTAATCCCATTCTTGCTGGTGCAAGTGCTGCTTCAGTCCCAGCATGACCGCCACCAATTACGATGACATCATAATTTTCCGTATAGAACATATTCGCCTTCATTAATAAAAAATTTAACGCGATATTTTAACCTAAATATGCGTGAATACCAACGAGAAAATAAAAAGATCTTTTCTGTGAAAATGAGCTTAGATCGAGAAGATCACAAGCTAATTAAAATAAGATCTTTTTATAAGATCTTTTTATTATTTATATTATTAGATCATACTGATCTCTGTGGATAAGTCATTTTTTCTTTTTATTTTTAAGATCTTATTTTGAAATTAACCTGTGAAGATCTCGCCTTTATACAGTGAAATAACTTGTGGGTAAATCGCTAACTTATCCACAAGATAAAGAAGGATAAAAAGTTATTCACGGGAAATAATGAGTTTTACCCACAAAAAAAGCCACTTATCCACAGGATAAATGGCTTAAAAAAGAAACAAATTTTTTATGCTTTTAACGCTTTTGTGAAAGACGGCAACCAATTTTCTGCAGGTAAAATTGGATCTTCCATCTCTTTCATATCAATTTTTAATGCAGGACAAAGTTCTTTTGCTAAATGATTACTAAGCGTGTGTCTTACGCGTTCAACGGCGTAGCAAAAAGTATCATAATCACTATTTCCTAATCCAATTACGGCAAATTTTAATTCAGGTAAGGTTGGATTATGATCATAAATTTCCATAAAAAGTGGTTGCAAATTATCTGGTAATTCGCCTGCACCATGGGTAGAGGTGACCACTAACCAATGGGAATATTCTGCGACATCTTGTAATGTTGGCCCGTGGAAAATATCGTTTTCGATGCCTTGCTTGGCAAGTTGACTGGCGATTTCTTCCGCTAAATCTTCAGCGCCCCCAAGGGTGCTACCAGAAATAATACAAAGTGATTTTGTCATAATGTACCTTGTTGTCTTTTTAAGATAGAAAAAAAGCTTAGAAAATCTAAGCTTTTAGAGAAAAAATTAAACGTTATCAATACGACCAAGTAACGCACGTAAACGATCTTGGAAATTATTGTGTTCCGTTTTTAAGTTTTCATTTTCTTGATGTAACTGTTCTTTTTCTTGATTTAAAGATTGATTTTTTTCTTTCAATTCTTCAATTTCAAGTTGTAAAAGTTGAATAGTTTCAACAGCTTCTTTAATTTTACCTTCAAGTTGGTCTAAAATTTCAAAAGACATATTCTTTCCTTAGTTAAGTGGTATGAATAAACGTGCTTATCATTTTACTCTACTTTTAATGAGTTTAACACTGAATTTATGCCGAATAGCTGAATCTCTAAATTTCAAATAACTCGCGCCGAAAAAATGGGCTGAAATTTTTGCAATATTCATTGAAAGCCTAAAAAGGATCGTTAAAATATTCCCCATTAAAAAAAATAAAAAAAATGGAGTAGGAAAAAATGATCTATTTAGATAATTCAGAAACCATCGGTAAAACGCCCTTAGTGCGTTTAAAACATTTTGGTCAAAATAATATTTTTGCCAAAATTGAATCACGGAACCCAAGTTTTAGCGTGAAATGTCGCGTAGGCGCTAATATGGTTTGGCAGGCAGAAAAAGATGGCATTTTAACCCATGAAAAAGAAATTTTGGATGCAACCAGTGGCAATACAGGCGTTGCTTTAGCTTATGTTGCCGCAGCAAGAGGTTATAAAATTACCATTACGATGCCAGCGAGTATGAGTGAAGAACGCAAGCGTTTGTTGCGCGGACTTGGGGTCAATTTAATTTTAACGGATGCTAAATTAGGCATGAACGGTGCGATTGCCAAGGCGGAAGAAATTTATCAAAGCCGACCAGATTATTACGTTATGTTAAAACAGTTTGAAAATCCGGCAAATCCAGCAATTCATCAAAAAACCACTGGCCCTGAAATTTGGCAAGATTTAGATGGCAACGTTGATGTGATTGTGGCAGGGGTTGGAACGGGAGGAACCATTACAGGGATTACTCGTTACTTAAAGCAAGACCAAGGTAAAAAAGTCATTGCCGTAGCCGTAGAGCCTGCGGAATCACCGGTTATTCAACAAACGTTGAATGGGGAAGAATTAAAACCGAGTGCGCATAAAATTCAAGGTATTGGCGCAGGGTTTATTCCGAAAAATTTAGATTTAAGTTTAATTGATCGTGCCGAAAGCGTTACCAGTGCAGAAGCTATTATGACAGCGCAACGACTAATGAAAGAAGAAGGAATTTTAGCGGGAATTTCTTCAGGAGCGGCTGTTTGTGTTGCAGACCGTCTTGCAAAGTTACCAGAATTTGCTCAGAAAAATATTGTGGTTATTTTACCTTCTGCGGCAGAGCGTTATTTAAGTACGGATTTATTTGCAGAATATGCAAGTGAAGCCCAATAAAAAGAGATTCGCGCCGAAAAATTTACTTTCCGCTTAAAAATAAAGGCAACCTTTAAGGTTGCCTTTTGTGAGCTTAATTCAGAAAAAAGATCGCATTATAGATGTGGGCCAGCTGCAATTAGTGCTTTGCCTTCTTCATTTGTGGCATATTTTTTGAAGTTTTCAACAAATAAGCCTGCTAATTTTTCTGCTTTTGCTGTCCATTCTGCTTTATCCGCGTAAGTATTACGAGGGTCTAAAATACCCGTATCTACGCCAGGTAATGCTTGTGGAATTGCTAAATCAAAAATTGGTAATTCGCTCATTTCTGCTTTTTCGATTGAACCATCTAAAATAGCATCAATAATACCGCGAGTATCTTTGATTGAAATACGTTTACCTGTGCCATTCCAACCAGTATTAACTAAGTAAGCTTCTGCGCCAGCGTCTTTCATACGTTTCACTAATACTTCAGCGTATTGAGTTGGATGTAATGTTAAGAATGCAGCACCGAAACATGCAGAGAAAGTTGGGGTAGGTTCAGTAATACCACGTTCAGTTCCCGCTAATTTCGCAGTGAAACCAGAAAGGAAGTAATATTTAGTTTGTTCTGGCGTTAATTTTGCAACAGGAGGTAAAACACCAAATGCGTCAGCGGTTAAGAAAATTACTTTTTTAGCTGCGCCAGCTTTTGAAACTGGTTTAACGATGTTTTCGATGTGGTAAATAGGGTAAGAAACACGAGTATTTTCAGTTTTTGAACCATCTGCAAAATCAACAGTACCGTCATCTAAAACAACAACGTTTTCTAATAATGCATCGCGTTTAATTGCGTGATAAATATCAGGTTCGTTTTCTTCAGAAAGGTTAATTGTTTTAGCATAGCAACCACCTTCAAAGTTGAAGACGCCATTGTCATCCCAACCATGTTCATCATCACCAATTAACTGACGTTTAGGATCGGTAGAAAGTGTGGTTTTACCTGTACCAGATAAGCCGAAGAAAATAGCAGTATCGCCATCTTTACCTACGTTAGCAGAACAGTGCATAGCTGCGATGCCTTGTAATGGTAAGAAGTAGTTCATCATAGAGAACATACCTTTTTTCATTTCACCGCCGTACCAAGTACCACCGATTAATTGAATGCGTTCTGTTAAGTTGAAAGCAACAAAGTTTTCAGAATTTAAGCCTTGTTCTTTCCATTTTGGATTGGTTGTTTTTGCGCCATTCATCACTAAGAAATCAGGCTTGAAGTTTACAAGTTCTTCTGCAGTTGGACGAATAAACATATTTGTTACAAAGTGCGCTTGCCATGCAACTTCAGTAACAAAACGAACTTTTAAGCGAGTATTTTCGTTCGCACCACAGAAACCATCAACAACAAAAAGACGTTTATCAGAAAGTTCAGTGGTCACCACTTTTTTCAAATCTGCCCAAACTTCTTGTGACATTTTTTTATTGTCATTTTTTGCGGCATCACTGGTCCACCAAACAGTATCGCGAGTAATGTCATCTTCAACAATGTATTTATCTTTAGGGGAACGACCTGTAAAAATACCTGTATCTACGGCTACCGCACCAGTTTTAGTCACGACACCTTTGTCAAAACCTTCAAGACCTGGTTTGGTTTCTTCTTCAAATAATTGTTCATAACTTGGGTTATAAACAATTTCTTTGATGTCATGAATGCCAAGATCTTGCAATTCAGTTTTAAGTGCGTTTAAGTCAGTCATAGTTTACCTCTGCTTATTAGTAAAATTGATAATTCTAAAACGGTTTATATTGTATGCAAAAACTGAAAAAAAAACAGACTTTTTTTACGAAAATAATTGAAAAAAACCTTATGTTTACATTAGTTAATCTAATGCTAACAGGCCGATGCCTTTTCATCTACATACGTGTAACAAAATAACGTTTTTTTTCCTTTAAACAAGACATTTTATTAACATTTTTCTGCGAATATTAGCTATTGTCAGCTTTTTTTAAACTAAGTAAAATGCCTTCTTATTTACCAGAAAAAAGGATAAAAAATGTCAGAAAAAACCTTACAATGTAAAGCAGAAGAAGTAGCCGCTTGTTGTTGCGTTGATGTCGGCACCATTATTGATAATTCCGATTTAAGCGTGAATGTAGAAGCACATTTTGCAAATAAAGAAGAAGCCGAAAACGCTTTAGAAAGCTTAAAAAATAAAGCAAATAAAGCGGCATTTTCAGGATATGAATTGGAAGAAGAAATTATTGAAGACGAGCAAGGTGCAAAACTTAAAGCGGTTTTCACTTTCGAATGTCAAGCAGAATCAATGATTTTCCAATTAGCAAATCGCTAACAAAATCAAAATTAAGAAAATAAGAAAAAGCAGGTTATCAATAATCTGCTTTTTTTTTATTTTTTACATTCAAAAATTTATCCAAAATGCAAGCCCTTCAAGAAAAAAATAGCGTTTTTAACGCACTTTTATTCCATTTTGCGACAAAGATCACATTTTTAGCAAAAAGTTTTGATTTATTGTTTTATTTTTAATAAAAAGTATTTTTATTCACAAAACGTTCCCACAATTAAGGAGATCATTTATGGAGAGATTAGCCAGGCTAACTGATGAATTAAATCAACTAATTGGAGCTGTAACAACGAAAAACTTATTTGCTGGATATGGAATATTCAAACAGAAAAAAATGTTTGGTCTCTATCTCAACCATATACTTTATATTAAAGCAAAAAAAGAGTTGGCTGAATATATTCTAAAGCTAGGTGGCGTCCCTTGTAATGTTGTTTTAAAGTCAAATTATGTAGGTATGAACGACTATTATAGTTTGCCTAAAGAAGTGCGAGAAAATAAAACCTTATATCGTCAATTATTGTATTTATCGGTTAAGCAGGTAAGAGAACGGTGTCTTGAAGATGAGTTGATTAAAAAAAATCGCCTAAAGGAGATGTCAAATTTTACCATAAAGCACGAACGGCTATTAGAACGCATCGGTATTTTGGATGTTAAAAGTTTTAAAAAAGAAGGCGCAGTAAAGAGTTACGTTGCGCTAAAGAAGTTAGGTCACGCAGTTAATTTAAATATTTTTTGGGCGTTTGTCGGCGCGCTAAATAACACACATGCTTATGTATTAAGTAAAGAGTTACGCCTAGAAGCTTTGTTAGCTTTAAATAAAGAATTGGACAAAGCAAACTTAAAACGCGAAAAATGTTTATTATTAGATGATTACCAACAAGGAAAAATAAAACGAAATCCGCTTTATTTTGGTAAAATTTAAAAACGTAACGCCAAAAATTCGGTGCGAGAGAAAATTTTTTTAAGGAACTCGCGCCGAAAAAAGGTAAA
>JAHHQY010000020.1 GCA_020026115.1 Actinobacillus sp.
CCTACGACCCACTGGTCCCAAACCAGTTGCGCTACCAAGCTGCGCTACTCGCCGAATTGGTTTTGCATTATAGTTTTCTTTTTTTTCTAGTCAAACCTTTTTTTAATTTTTTTGTTTAAGTGTTTAATTTTATGCCAATTTGCCTTACTTTTTCTATTTTTTTTTGAGAAAATAGCCCCATTTTAGAAAACCGCAGTCCTTTTTAAGATAAAGGAATAAGGCAGGATATGAGCGCAGAAATTCTCTCTGGTTCGCAATTAAGTGCGAGCATTAAAGAACAATTACATCAACAAATTCAATCACTCCGCAAAGAAGGCGCGCGCGCCCCTAGCTTGGCGGTGATTTTAGTCGGAAGTGACGCGGCTTCTGAAATTTATGTGCGCAATAAACGCAAAAGTTGCGAACAACTCGGCATTGAATCGATTTCTTACAATTTACCTTTGGAAACGAGCGAAGAGGCCTTACTTGGCTTAATTGCTCAGTTGAACCAAGATGCGAAAATTGACGGGATTTTAGTGCAATTACCCCTTCCTTCTCATATTGATGAAACGAAAATTATTGAAGCCATTGCGCCCAATAAAGATGTCGATGGCTTTCATCCTTATAACGTAGGTCGCCTATGCCAAGATTTGCCCACATTACGCGCTTGCACGCCTTATGGCATTATGCAACTTTTAGCGCAAACGCCTGAAGATCTACGCGGTAAACACGCTGTTATTGTTGGCGCAAGTAAAATTGTTGGGCGTCCTATGGCCTTAGAATTATTACGGGTTGATTGCACGGTGAGCATCGCCCATAAATACACAAAAAATTTACCCGCTCTTGTGGCACAAGGCGACATTGTCATTGTTGCAGTTGGCAAAAAACATTTAATTCAAGGTGAATGGCTCAAAGAAGGGGCGATTGTTATTGATGTGGGAATAAATCGCGAAAATGGCAAACTTTATGGCGATGTAGATTTTGAGGTTGCGAAAGAACGCGCAAGTTTTATTACGCCCGTTCCTGGCGGTGTTGGCCCGATGACCGTTGCGATGCTTATGGTTAATACTGTACAGGCTTGGCAGGATCATTTAAATTTATAAATTGATAAAATCATCACTCGCGCCGAAAATAAGTTTTCGGCGTTTTTTTTCGCAACTTTTTTTCGGCGCAAAAAAAAATTGCAAGCCATAGACTTGCAATTTTCTCGATAATCTGACGTTGAAATTAACGTTTTGAGAATTGTGGACGACGACGTGCTTTGCGTAGACCAACTTTTTTACGTTCAACGCTACGAGCGTCACGAGTAACAAAGCCAGCTGCACGTAATGCAGGACGTAATGTTTCGTCGTATTCCATTAATGCACGTGTAATACCTAAACGGATTGCACCTGCTTGACCAGAAATACCGCCACCTTTAACAGTGATGAATAAATCTAATTTATCTGCTAATTCAACTAGCTCTAAAGGTTGTAAAACAACCATACGCGCTGTATCACGTCCGAAGTAAACATCTAATGGACGACCGTTGATTGTCATTTTACCGCTGCCCGCTTTGATGAATACACGAGCTGAAGAGCTTTTGCGGCGACCTGTGCCGTAATATTGATTCTCTGCCATTTTCCTTTACCTCGTGATTAAATATCTAAAACTTGTGGTTGTTGTGCTGCGTGTTCGTGTTGAGAACCTGCATACACTTTTAATTTACGATACATTGCGCGACCTAATGGGCCTTTTGGCAACATACCTTTTACCGCAATTTCAATCACAGATTCAGGACGGCGTTGAAGCATTTCAGTGAAAGTCGCTTGTTTGATACCGCCAACATAACCAGTGTGCCAGTAGTATAATTTATCAGTGGCTTTTTTACCTGTTACCGCTACTTTTTCAGCATTGATAACAACGATGTAATCACCAGTGTCAACGTGTGGAGTATATTCTGCTTTATGTTTACCGCGTAAACGAAGTGCGATTTCAGTTGCTAGACGACCAAGAGTTTTACCTGTTGCGTCAACTACGTACCAGTCACGTTTTACTGTCTCTGGTTTTGCTACAAAAGTTTTCATTAATAAATACCAATAATTTTTTTATTTAAACCCAGTGTTTGCAAGTGGCAAACACATCCAGTGTCCTTCCGACACCCCTTCGAATGTCTTCATGACAAAAAATAATGAGCGGTGGGAATCCGCTCATCAACAGGGTCGCATAATTATACAGAATATTTTTTAAAATGCGAATAAAAAATAGCATTTCCCCTTAATTTTTTCTTCTTAATAAAAAAATAGCCACTTTTAAAAAGTGGCTAAGGGAAAATATTGAAAACTTAACTTAATTTTTCTTGTTTTTTAAATAAAAGGCTCACCATAACTAAAGAGGTTCCGCTAAAGAGCAATTCCATAGAAAGTAAAATGCCTAAAATTGAGGCGGCAGATTCTGGGAAATAACCAAAAATTAACATGGCCAAACCAATTGAAATTAAGCCGGATAAAATGTGCGCCCAAAAATAACGCTCGCCTCTAAATAAAAAGGAATAGCCGATTTTGACCACACCGCTTATTAAGAACAACACCGCAATAATAATGGTTAGGCTTAAAATACCTTGTAAAGGATGGAACAATAAGAAAAATCCAATCAATAAGGCGACGCCTGCACTTGCTAATAATGGCCAAAAAAAGGCTTTACTTTGACGCATACGCATAGCGGAAAATAATTCCATAAAACCGACAAATAAGAAAAGACAAGCGGCAAGTTGTTCCGCGCTAACGGTGGCGGCGAGAGGATCAAAAAAAGAAAAAATTCCCGCTAAAATTGAAAGGACACCTATGATGAAAATCAATAAACTGTGCATAAAACTCTCCTTCTTCGAGATTTTACAAACTTTATTTTTTACTTAAAAAATCGGTAACTTTTTGTTTTGCCCTAAAACATGACAAGCCAATTTTTACCGTCTTTTATCCCTAAAGCGAAGGTGATTATAACGAGATATAAAAAAAGGTGCTACTTGATAAAAAGGAAAATAGAAGAAATTTGAAGAAAGAATAGAGAAAAGAAAAGTGAGTTGGTCGATAAGCCGAGTTCTGTCGTTGAGCAATCATTCCTCTAGGCGTTAATTCACACTAACGCTCAAGCAACCTACCCGCGCACTGATCGGGCCAATCATTGTGCGCCTATTTGGTCTTGCTACGAGTGGAGTTTACCATGCCACAAACGGTTACCCGCTGTGCGGTGCGCTCTTACCGCACCCTTTCACCCTTACCTTCCGAAGAAGGCGGTCTGCTCTCTGTTGCACTTGTCGTGGGCTCACACCCCCCAGACGTTATCTGGCACTCTGCCCTGTGTAGCTCGGACTTTCCTCTCGTTTATTTGTCTCACTTATTTCATTAAAAAAGTTAAGGACTTCAATAAACCAGCGATTGCCTGACCAACTCGCGAGGCAGTATAGCGGAGTTTTTTTAAAAAACCTAGCGAAATTTTTTCTTCCGCTTTTTTATCCCGCTTTTATCGGCTTTTATCCGTTTTTTCAATCCACTCGCGCCGAAAAATTCCCCCTTTGCAAAAACAAAAGGCGATTTTAAGATATTCTTCTTTTTGAAATAGTTTCAAAAGAAATCATTTGATCTGTAATTAGTTCTCTGTTATTTTCTACGCCCACTAAAGATTAACTTTACAAAATAAAGGCCTTTAATATGACTTCCTCGCCTTTGGCTATGCAACTTTATAATGTGAGCATCAATTACAAAAAAGCAAACCGTGCTATCCGTGGGCAATTTAGCTTAACGCCTGACATGCAATGCGCTTTATTGCGCCAAGCAAAAGCAGAAAATTTATCGCTTTTTGTGCTTTCAACCTGCAATCGCACCGAAATTATGGGTTTTGCACAAAATCCTTACCAATTTATTCATCTTTTAATGTCATTTAGCCAAAGTGATATGGAAACCTTATCGCAAGTTGCGAGCGTTTATAAAAATCAAGAGGCCGTGCATCATTTATTCCGCACCGCCGTTGGTTTAAATAGTCAAATTTTAGGCGATCACGAAATTTCAGGCCAACTTAAACAAGCCTTTGCGCAAGCTAAAAATATTGGTACCACCAACAGCTATTTAGAGCGTTTATTTAATACGGTTTTACAAGCCAGTAAAGCGGTTAAAGAACAAACCCATTTTAGCCAAGGCACTACGTCTATGTCGTTTGCGTGCGTGCAATATTTACAACAACATTTTAGCGCTTTAGAACAAAAAAATATTTTGCTCTATGGTCTTGGTGAAATTGGCCAAAATACGGCGAAACATTTATTAAAACAAGTACCAAACGCCTCTCTTTGCTTAATCAATCGCAATGTCGAAAAAGCGGAAAATTTTCGGCGCGAGTTTCATCAAGTACGTCTTGCGCACGAGGAAGATTTACAAAAAGAGCTGGCTTGCTGTGATATTTTTATTTTAGCCACAGGCGCTGAAAAACCGCTTATCCATACGCAACATATTGATAAAAAACATCCTTTGACGATTGTGGATTTATCTCTGCCTTCTAATTTAGCGCCAGAAATTCAACATTTACCAAAGGTTCATCTGATACATTTAGATGCCCTTTCTAAAATTACGCAACAAACACAACAAATGCGAGAAGCAAAAATTCCTGCGGTCGAAGCCCTTCTTCAGCAGTATGAATTGCAATTTTTCACTTGGGTTGCTGAACGGAAACTTTCCCCCACCATTTGGCAACTCAAGCTTTTTTTACAGCAATTACAACAAAAAGAAATGCAATCGGTGAGCCAACATTTGGCAGACTTTAACGCTGAGCAGGCACAACTTTTAACGGATCGTTTATTACAAAAAATTTTAAATCACGTGGTCACTTACTTAAAAAATCCGCAAACGGATCTCAACTTAAGTTTACCTTGCTTGCAAGCTATGTTTAATTTGGAGGATTTTGATGAGAACCATTAGAATCGGTACGCGCGATAGCACTCTTGCTTTATGGCAAGCAACGCAAGTACAAAAACAATTAGAAAAACTCAACTTTCAAACCGAACTTGTACCATTAAAAGCTACGGGCGATGTTTTATTAGATAAACCCTTATACGAATTAGGCATTACAGGGATTTTTACGCGTCATTTAGATGTGGCGATGTTACAAGGTGACATTGATATTGCCGTCCATTCCATGAAAGATGTGCCAACGCTTTTACCCAAAGGCATTGTGCAAGCTGGTGTTTTAGCGCGCGCCAATAGTGCGGATATTTTAGTTTTTAAAGAGGACACGACTTTCCTAGAACAAGGGCCAGCGACCATTGCAACGAGCAGTTTGCGCCGAAAAGCTCAGTGGCTAAATCGTTATCCCGAGCATAACGTAGTAGATTTACGCGGTAACGTGCAAACTCGCTTAGCGAAACTTGCCAATAATTCTTGGCAAGGCGCAATTTTTGCCGCCGCGGGCTTAGAACGTATTCAATTACGCCCTGAAAAAAGCCTTGATTTGGATTGGATGATTCCCGCCCCTGCGCAAGGGGTTATTATGATAACCGCGCGAGAAGATGACGCGTTTATTTTACAAGCCTGCCAGAAAATCAATCATGAACCTACGGCGCTTTGCGCCCAATTAGAGCGTGATTTTTTAAACCGTTTAGAAGGCGGTTGCAGTGCGCCTATTGGTGCCTTAGCGACAATTTTAGAAACGAATATCGTGGACTTTCAAGGCGTTTTATTAAGTGAAGATGGCCAACAAAAAATAAGCGTTCATCGCCAAATGCCTTTACCTCATTGCGCTCATTTAGGCAAAGACTGCGCCTTGGCGATCCTTTCGCAAGGTGGGGAAAAATTATTAAATAAACAAAGTCTTTTTCCTAAAATTCCTATTTTGAGCAGTAAAACCTTAACGCCCGCGCAACGCGCCTTATTACCTGATGAAATTCAGCTCTTAGAACAGGATTTTATTCATATTTCCGCACAAGCTAAAATTTCGGCGCAAGCAAGCAACATGGCACTTTTTACTAGTCCCCATGCGGTCAATGCGGTGGATTTTTCTACCTTAACTTGCGAAAAAATTTATTGTGTGGGCGAACAAACGGCCCTTGCTATTCAAGCTAAAAGCGCATTTAGCCCGATTTGGGCAAAAGATGCCAAAGAATTAGCAGAAGTTTTACTGCAACAAGAAAAACCGCAACGGGTTAATTATTTTTGTGGGAATTTACATTTAACCACCTTGCCTGAAAAACTGCGCGCAAAAGGCTTTCTAGTAGAGGAAATTGAATGCTACACCACTTCTCTTTTATATCCGAAAATCACACAAGACTTCCATGCGGTTCTCTTTTTTAGTCCTTCTGCCGTGGAAAGTTTTGCGCGCCATAATCCTTGCGAAAAAATCGCTTTTTGCTTAGGTGAAAGTACCGCCAAACAAGCCCGTCTTTATTTTGCGCAAGTGTTTGTGGCACCAACACCTAACACAACGAGTCTTTTGCAGACTGTTAGCCAATTTTTTATGAAACAATTATAAGGTTTTGCTATGTTTTTTAATCGCTCTCGAAGATTACGTAAAACAGCGACGATTCGTCGTTTAGTTCAAGAAACACATCTTTGCGTAGATGATTTTATTTATCCGCTTTTTATTGAAGAAGGGGAAAATATCGCCCGTGACATTCCGTCTATGCCGGGAATAAAACGTTGGTCGCTCGATCGCGTGCAGGAAGAATTAGATGAAATTTGTGCTTTAAAGATTAAAGCGATTATGTTGTTTGGTATTCCAAAACATAAAGACGCTCAAGGAAGCGAGGCTTGGAATGATGAAGGCATTATTCCACAAGCCCTTCGCTTGATTAAAGCTCATTATCCGGATTTGTATGTCATTACTGATGTGTGTTTTTGTGAATATACCGACCACGGCCATTGCGGACCTATTAAAGATGGCGATGTCGATAACGATGCCACCCTTAAAAATTTAAATAAACAAGCACTTGCCCATGCCAAAGCGGGTGCGGATATGCTTGCCCCATCGGGAATGATGGACGGAATGATAGCGTCAATGCGCCATGCTTTAGACCAAGAAGGTTTTGTGAACTTACCGATTATGTCCTACGCCGTAAAATATGCTTCGGCTTTTTATGGGCCATTTCGTGATGCGGCCGATTCCGCGCCAAGTTTTGGCGATCGCCACAGCTATCAAATGAATCCTGCTAATCGTCGAGAAGCCTTACGTGAAGCCTCTTTCGATACGCAAGAAGGCGCAGATATTCTTATGGTGAAACCCGCCTTAAGTTACTTGGATATTATCCGTGATGTGCGTGAGTATTCTTCTTTGCCTGTGGCTTGTTATAACGTCAGTGGCGAATATGCCATGTTGAAAGCAGCCAGCGAAAAAGGCTGGATTGATGGCGATCGCGTTATGTTGGAAAGTTTGCTTTCGATGAAACGTGCCGGCGCTGACATCATTATTACCTACTTTGCGAAAGATGCCGCGCGCTTATTACAACGTCGCTAAAAAAGAAAAGAATAGAAAAAAGGATAAGATTATGCAATTTAAACAATCACAGGCTCTTTTTACTCAAGCTCAAAAACATTTAGTGGGTGGGGTTAATTCACCGGTGCGCGCTTTTCAATCTGTCGGCGGTACCCCCATTTTTATTAAAAAAGGCCTTGGCAGTAAAATTTATGATGCCGATGGCAATGAATATGTGGATTTTGTGCAAGCTTATGGCCCTTTAATTTTAGGCCATGGTAATGATTATGTTTGCCAGCAAGTGAGTCACAGCTTGCTTGATGGTTTTGCCTTTGGTGCCACCAACGAAAAAGAAATTCAATTAGCTGAAATCATTTGTCGCGCGTTTCATTTAGATAAAATCCGCTTTGTCAATTCAGGAACAGAAGCGGTTTTAAGTGCGGTGCGTTTAGCGCGCGCTTTTACGGGTAAAAATAAAATTATTAAATTTGCCGGTTGTTATCACGGTCATGATGACGCTTTATTAGTTTCCGCCGGTTCCGGCCTTGCAACTTTTAGCTTGCCAGGAAGTAAAGGCGTGCCACAAGATGCCGTAAAAAACACGCTGATCGCCCATTACAATGACTTAGCAAGCGTAGAAAAATTAGTCGAACAACATAAAGATATTGCCGCGATTTTAATTGAGCCGATTGCGGGCAATATGGGGGTTGTTTTGCCTGAAACCTCTTTTATTCAAGGCTTACAAAAAATTGCGCAAGAACATCAAATTTTAATTATCGTTGATGAAGTGATGACGGGTTTTCGTTCAAAATTTGGCGGGGCACAAGATTTAATTCACTTAAAAGCCGATATTACTACCTTCGGTAAAATTATCGGGGGCGGTTTTCCTGTTGGTGCTTATGGCGCTCGCGCCGAAATTATGCAGATGGTCGCACCGCTTGGCGGAATGTATCAAGCTGGCACGCTTTCCGGTAATCCTGTTTCTATGAGCGCGGGTATTGCTACGCTTTCTGAACTGGCCCGAGAAAATCCTTACGCCAAATTTTCGGCGCAAGGGGAATTTTTAGAAAATGCCTTTTTAACAAGTGCCAAAAAATATCATGTGCCTTTACAAGTGAATCGTTTTGGTTCTATGCTCACGCCATTTTTCTGCGCAGAACCTGTCACGAATTTTGAAAGCGCGCAAAAAGCGGATACTGAAAAATTTAAAGTTTTCTTCTGGGCTATGATGGAACAAGGCATTTTCCTACCCCCTTCACAATTTGAGGCTTGGTTCTTAAGTTCCGTTATGGATGAAGAAGATATGCAAAAAACCGCGAAGGCGATTGATTACGCCTTAGCTCAAGTGGCCAAAATGCAAGGAACAAACCATGACAATGCTTAAAAATTCCTTATTTTTAGATGCGCTCGCGGGGAAAGAAGTACCGCGCCCACCGGTTTGGATGATGCGTCAAGCGGGGCGTTATTTGCCAGAATTTCAAGCGATTAAGCAAAAATACGACTTTTTCACCCGTTGCCAAACGCCTGAACTGGCAAGCGAACTCAGCGTGCAACCTATTCGCCGATTTGGTATGGATGCGGCCATTTTATTTTCAGATATTTTAGTAGTACCGCAAGCGATGAATATTCCTTTTGAGATGAAAGCCGGCCTTGGCCCTTGGCTTGAAAAGCCGATTCGTTGCGCGAAAGATTTAGATAACGTTATTGTGCCAAATATTGAGGATTCTTTAGGTTATGTACTCGATGCGGTTAAAGCGACTAAGGAATTATTAAATCATGAAGTGCCTTTAATTGGTTTTGCAGGTTCCCCTTGGACAATTTTATGCTATTGCGTACAAGGGCAAGGCTCTAAAAATTTCGATCTTGCGAAGGCGTTTTGTTTTACAGAGCCAGAACTTGCTCATCAGTTATTGCAAAAAATTACCGATACCACCATCGCATACTTAAAAGCGAAAGTAAAAGCGGGCGTAAACGCTTTACAAATTTTCGACTCTTGGGGCGGTATGCTTTCACCGCAAGACTATCAGCTGTTTTCTTGGCCTTATATTGCGCAAATTATTTCTGCCTTAAAAGATGAAGCCCCGGTGATTGTGTTCGCTAAAGGTTGCTACTTTGCTTTAGACCTTATGGCGAAATCCGATGCGTGCGCACTTGGGGTGGATTGGACAATTCGCCCGCAAATGGCGCGTCAATTAAGCGGGGGAAACATCACCTTACAAGGCAATTTTGACCCTGTGCGCTTACTTTCTTCTCCGCAAGTGATTCAAAAACAAGTTAGCGAAATGATCCAAGCTTTTGGTAAAGATCGTTATATTGCTAATCTTGGCCATGGCATTTTACCTTCCGTACCCATTGCCCATGTCCATGCTTTTGTCGATGCCGTAAAAAATTATCAAGGTTAACATTATGCGCTCATCACTTATTCGCAAATATAATATCCCAGGCCCTCGTTACACAAGTTACCCAACGGTACCTTTTTGGCATAAAGAAGGGATTTTAACGATTGATTGGCAAGCCTCTGTTGTGCGATCTTTTCAAGAAAGTAATGCAACAGAAGGGATAAGTCTTTATATTCATTTACCTTTTTGTGAAAGTTTATGCACTTTTTGCGCTTGCCATAAACGTATTAGCAAAAGCCATGCTGTGGAAATGCCCTACATTCAAACGGTGTTAAAAGAATGGGCGTTATATTGCCAACTTTTCCCTCAAAAACCGATGATTCGTGAAATTCACCTTGGGGGTGGAACACCGACTTTTTTTAGCGCCGAAAGTTTGCAATATTTATTGCAAGGCATTTTCACTCGCGCCGAAAAATCGCCACATTTTAGTTTAAGTTATGAAGCGCACCCAAATAACACAAGTCTTGAGCAAATAGAAACCCTTTATCAGTTAGGCGCAAGACGTACAAGTTTTGGTATTCAAGATTATAACCCTCGCGTTCAAAAAGCGATTCGGCGCGAACAATCTTTTGAACAAGTCAGCAAAATCCACCAACTTTCTCGTCAAACGGGCTTTGAATCCATTAGTCATGATTTAATTTTTGGCTTACCTTTTCAAACTGAAGAAAGTATTCGTGACACCATGGAAAAAACCATTCAGTTAAAACCCGATCGCATTGCTTATTATAGTTATGCGCATGTGCCTTGGGTGAAAGGTGTTATGCAAAGAGGCTTTGATGAAAAAGATTTGCCTAACGAAACCGAAAAACGGCATTTTTATGAATTAGGTAAAGCCCTTTTATTTCAAGCGGGCTACGAAGAAATTGGTATGGATCATTTCGCGTTGCCACAAGATGGCCTCTATCAAGCTATGGAAAATAAAACCTTACATCGCAATTTTATGGGCTATACCGCAGGTAAAACTCAACTTATGATCGGTCTTGGTATGTCGAGTATTAGCGATTCTTGGTTTGCTTTTGCGCAAAATGAAAAATCACTTAAAGCCTATACTCAGCGTGTTGAACAGGGGCAATTACCTATTTTACGCGGGCATTTATTAACCGCTGAAGATCTTATTTTACGCCGACATATTCTTAATTTAATGTGTCAGTTTGAAACCGATCTTTCTTTCGGGCTTAATTTACAAGAACAACAGCTTGTCAAAGATCGTTTACAAGAAATGTTTTCCGATGAACTGATCGCCTTGCAAGGCTCACGTCTTCTTGTTTTACCTAAAGGCCGTATGTTTGTGCGTAATGTTTGTATGGCTTTTGATTTTCGCTTACACCGCAATTTGCCTAAAACGCGAATTTTTTCCATGACGATTTAGCCTTATCGCTTTATAGGCATTTTTCCAGTAAAATAACGGCGTTTTTTTTACGCAAAAGGGAAAATTATGGATTATTTAGCGCAAGCGCATGCCACGTTAGCGACAGAGCAAGAAGCCTTAGCTCAACTTAGCGCCCAATTAGATGAGCAATTTGCTCAAGTTGTGGAATTGATTTTGCACTGCAAAGGGCGCTTAGTTATTGGGGGCATTGGTAAATCAGGCTTAATTGGTAAAAAAATGGTCGCAACCTTTGCCTCAACGGGTACGCCAAGTTTTTTCTTACACCCAACAGAAGCTTTTCATGGCGATTTAGGTATGTTAAAACCCATCGATGTGGTGATGCTCATTTCTTACAGCGGTGAAACCGATGATGTGAATAAACTTATTCCAAGTTTAAAAAATTTTGGTAATAAAATTATCGCAGTAACAAGTAATCCCCACTCTACCCTTGGTAAACATGCCGATTTCGTTCTTAATATTAAAGTAGAACGTGAAGCCTGCCCGAATAATTTAGCCCCAACCACTTCCGCTTTGGTCACCCTAGCTTTAGGCGATGCTTTAGCTGTTTCTTTAATTAAAGCACGAGAATTTCGCCCTGTGGATTTTGCAAAATTCCACCCAGGTGGCAGTTTAGGACGCCGTTTACTTTGCCGAGTAAAAGATCAAATGCAAACGCGCTTACCCGTTGTGTTACCTCAAACTAACTTTACCGACTGCCTGAGCATTATGAATGATGGGCGTATGGGCGTTGCTTTAGTTATGGAAGAAAATCAACTTAAAGGCATTATTACCGACGGAGATATTCGTCGCGCTTTAACGAAAAATGGTGCCTTAACCTTAAGCCAATCGGCTCAAAGTTTAATGACGGCGAACCCAAAAACCATTTCTAAAGACGCTTTTCTTTCCCAAGCCGAAGATTTTATGAAACAACACAAAATTCACTCGCTCGTTGTCGTTGATGAAAAGCAACAAGTTGTTGGTTTAGTCGAATTTTCAAGCTAAAGCATAAGGAGTTCATATGCAAAATTTAACGGCAAAATTACAAAAAATTAAATTTGTTATTTCTGATGTCGATGGCGTGCTTACAGATGGAAGCCTCTATTACGGACCAGATAACAATCTGGAATTATTCAAAACTTTTAATGTAAAAGATGGCTTAGGCACGCGTTTATTACTTGAAAATGGCATTCAAGTTGCCCTACTTTCTGGTCGAGATTCTGCCCCTTTACGCCAACGTATTAAAGATCTTGCTATTCCTTTTGCTCAACTTGGCAAATTAGATAAAGAAACGGCCTGCTTTAAATTAATGCAGGAAGCGGGCGTAAGTGCTGAAGAAACGGCTTTTATTGGCGATGATAGCGTAGACTTACCCGCTTTTGCTGTTTGCGGTCTTGCCGTTGCCGTGGGCGATGCTTTACCTTACGTCAAAGAAAATGCCGATTTCGTTTTACAAACCTTTGGCGGAAAAGGCGCATTTCGAGAATTTGCCGATATGCTTTTACTTGCCCAAGGTAAAGCGGACAGCTACCAAACCGCTCAAGGCTTTTTAGAAAAAGCCAAAAAAATGGCGCAATAAGAATTTTCGGCGCGAGTACTTCTTGCGCCTTCCCTTTTTCCCCCTAAAAAAGATCAGACTATGTTAAACCCTCAATCTAACGATCATGTTTATTCCATTTCTCAACTTAATCGTGCGGTCAAAAATCAATTAGAAAATCATTTTTCGCATATTTGGCTCACCGGTGAAATTTCTAATTTCAGTCAACCTGTTTCTGGGCATTGGTATTTTTCTTTAAAAGATGATTCCGCGCAGGTTCGTTGTGCGATGTTTCGTGGGCAAAATTACCGCGTTCCTTTTAAAGTGCGTGATGGTTTGCAAGTTTTAGTGCGTGCAAAAGTCAGTTTATATGAAGCGCGAGGCGACTATCAAATTATTGTAGAAAATATGTTGCCTGCTGGCGATGGTTTGCTCAAACAACAATTTGAAGCGTTAAAAATGAAACTTGCAGAAAAAGGTTGGTTTGCACAGCATTTGAAAAAACAATTACCGCCTTTTTGTCGCCGAGTTGGGGTGATCACCTCTTCGACGGGGGCGGCCTTGCATGACATTTTGCACGTTTTACGACGACGAGATCCCAATTTACATGTCGTGATTTATCCCAGCGCCGTTCAAGGTAAAGATGCCACACAAAATATTGTGGAAATGATTCATCTTGCGAATTTGCGTAATGAAGTGGATGTGTTAATTGTTGGGCGTGGTGGCGGTTCTTTGGAAGATTTATGGTGCTTCAACGAAGAAGCAGTGGCTGAGGCTATTTTTCATTCCGCCTTACCGATTATCAGCGCCGTAGGCCATGAAGTTGATGTGACTATTGCGGATTTTGTTGCTGATGTGCGCGCGCCTACGCCTTCTGTGGCCGCTGAGTTAGTCAGTCGAGATCGCAATGAATTACGTCAACAATTAAACGCCTTGCATCAACAACTTGATATGGCGTTAGACCGCTTATTTGCAGAAAAATCCCATCTTGTAAATCAATTAAAAATGCGTTTGTTACAACAACATCCGCAACACAAACTGGCTAAGCAACAACAGCGTTTTCAACATTTAAGTTTTGCTTTAGAACAAAGTATGCAACAGACTTTGCGCTTTAAAAATCAATATTTTCAAGATGTTAACCAGCGTTTAAAACAAGTTCCTCTCAACTATCATATTCAACATCAAAAGCAAAATATCCACAACTTAGCGCGCCTTTTAGAGCATAGTTTGCAAAAAAACTTCCAAGAAAAACAATTTAGATTCATCACGGCTTGCGAAAAACTTCATCAGTTAAGTCCTCTTAAAGTGCTTGCTCGCGGTTATAGTTTAAGCAAAGACAGTCAAGGTCAAAGCATTAAATCTGTTCAGCAATTACATGTCGGTGAAACCTTAATTACGGAAATGGCCGATGGTAAAGTTATGAGCCGAATTGAAAAAATAGAAAAAACGGGCATTTAAGAATGTGTTTGGAAAAATAACTCGCGCCGAAAAAATGGCTGGCCTTGCTTGGAGGTTGTTTTTCTCTAAAATTCAGAAAAAATATCCGTAAAAAAGTAGGAAGATAAATAAATAAATAAATAAATAAATAAATAAATAAAAGAAATGATATAAAAAGGAAAATAAAAAAAGAATTAAAAAAGGGAGCTAATGCTCCCTTTTTCTCAAGCGCAAGGCTTAATTATTTGATGATGTTTGCAACAACACCAGCACCAACGGTACGGCCACCTTCACGGATAGCGAAACGTAAACCTTGGTCCATTGCGATTGGGTGAATTAGGCTAACAGTCATTTTGATGTTATCGCCTGGCATTACCATTTCCACGCCTTCTGGTAATTCGATAGTACCAGTTACGTCAGTTGTACGGAAGTAGAACTGTGGACGGTAACCTTTGAAGAATGGAGTATGACGACCACCTTCTTCTTTAGAAAGTACGTATACTTCTGCTTCGAAGTCTGTGTGTGGAGTGATTGAACCTGGTTTAGCAAGCACTTGACCACGTTCGATTTCTTCACGTTTAGTACCACGTAATAATGCACCAACGTTTTCACCTGCACGACCTTCGTCAAGAAGTTTACGGAACATTTCAACACCAGTTACAGTTGTTTTTGCAGTTGGTTTGATACCAACGATTTCAACTTCGTCACCAGTACGGATGATACCGCGTTCTACACGACCAGTTACTACGGTACCACGACCAGAGATTGAGAATACGTCTTCAATTGGAAGAAGGAATGGTTGGTCGATTGCACGTTCTGGCTCTGGAATGTAGCTGTCTAAGTGACCTGCTAATTCAAGGATTTTTTCTTCCCATTGTGCATCACCTTCAAGGGCTTTAAGTGCAGAACCGTGGACGATTGGTGTGTCATCGCCTGGGAAGTCGTATTGAGAAAGAAGTTCACGAACTTCCATTTCTACTAATTCTAATAATTCTTCGTCATCTACCATATCGCATTTGTTTAAGAATACGATGATGTAAGGAACACCTACTTGGCGACCTAATAAGATGTGTTCACGAGTTTGTGGCATAGGACCATCAGTTGCTGCTACTACTAAGATAGCTCCGTCCATTTGCGCTGCACCAGTGATCATGTTTTTAACGTAGTCCGCGTGTCCTGGACAGTCAACGTGAGCATAGTGACGAGTTGGAGTATCGTATTCAACGTGTGAAGTGTTGATGGTGATACCACGCGCTTTTTCTTCTGGCGCGTTATCGATTTGGTCGAATGCACGAGCTGCACCACCGTAGTGTTTTGCTAACACGTTAGTGATTGCTGCAGTTAAAGTTGTTTTACCATGGTCAACGTGGCCGATTGTACCCACGTTAACGTGCGGTTTAGTACGTTCAAATTTTTCTTTAGACATTGCTAATGTTTCCTTAATGATTAAGACTGTGGCACCTTATGTACCACAGTTTTTAAAAATAATAAAATTATTTTCTACGCGCTTCGATAACAGCTTCTGCAACGTTTTTCGGAGCTTCTGCGTATTTAAATGGTTCCATTGAGTAAGATGCACGACCTTGAGTTTGTGAACGTAGGTCTGTTGCATAACCGAACATTTCTGAAAGTGGAACTTCCGCATCGATTTTAACGATATGTTCGTTTGCTTCTTGGCCATTAACCATTGCACGACGACGGCTTAAGTCGCCAATTACGTCACCAACATATTCAGGTGGAGTTTCAACTTCCACTTTCATAATTGGTTCTAATAATACAGGATCAGCTTTGTTAAATGCTGCTTTGAAAGCTAAAGATGCAGCAAGTTTAAACGCTAATTCTGAAGAGTCCACATCATGGTATGAACCGAAATGTAAACGAACACCGATATCAACTACTGGGTAACCCGCTAATGGACCAGATTTAAGCTGTTCTTGGATACCTTTATCAACCGCAGGGATGTATTCAGTTGGAATTACACCACCTTTGATTTCATTGATAAATTCGTAGCTTTCTTCGCCTTCTGGATCTAATGGGTATAAGTCGATAACAACATGACCGTATTGACCACGACCACCAGATTGTTTTGCGTGTTTACCTTCAACATCGTTAACGCGTGAACGAATTGTTTCACGGTAAGATACTTGAGGTTTACCAATGTTAGCTTCCACTTTAAATTCACGTTTCATACGGTCAACGATGATGTCTAAGTGTAATTCACCCATACCAGAGATAATGGTTTCACCAGAATCTTCGTCTGTATGTACACGGAAAGATGGATCTTCTTGTGCTAAACGTCCTAATGCTAAGCCCATTTTTTCTTGGTCAGCTTTAGTTTTTGGTTCTACTGCAACAGAAATTACTGGTTCAGGGAATTCCATACGTTCTAAGATGATTGGTGCATCTTGAGTACATAAAGTATCACCAGTCGCTACGTCTTTAAGACCGATAGCTGCTGCGATATCACCTGCACGAACTTCTTTGATTTCTTCACGTTTGTTTGAGTGCATTTGAACGATACGACCAAAACGTTCACGTTTTTGTTTCACAGAGTTCAATACAGTTTCACCAGAGTTGATTACACCTGAGTAAACACGGAAGAAAGTTAAGTTACCAACGAATGGGTCAGTAGCAATTTTGAATGCTAATGCCGCAAATGGTTCATCATCACTTGCTTTACGTTCGTCTGGTTCGTCAGTTAAGCTTACGCCTTGAATTGCAGGAACATCAGTTGGAGCTGGTAAGTATTCAACTACTGCGTCAAGCATTGCTTGAACACCTTTGTTTTTGAACGCTGAACCACAAGTTACTAAGATGATTTCAGTGTTTAAAACACGTTGACGTAAAGCACCTTTGATTTCTTCTTCAGTTAATTCTTCACCATTTAGGTATTTGTCCATTAACTCTTCAGAAGCTTCTGCTGCTGCTTCAACTAAGTTTTGATGCCATTCTTCACAAGCGTCAACCATATCTGCTGGGATGTCTTCGTAAGTGAAAGTCATACCTTGGTCAGCTTCATTCCAGTTGATTGCTTGCATTTTGATTAAGTCAACAACACCTTTGAAGTTATCTTCAGCACCGATTGGTAATTGAAGAGGCACTGCTGTACCGCCTAAACGTGTTTTGATTTGTTCAACAACACGTAGGAAGTTTGCACCTGTACGGTCCATTTTGTTAACGAATGCGATACGTGGAACTTGATATTTGTTTGCTTGACGCCATACAGTTTCAGATTGAGGTTGTACGCCACCAACAGCACAGTACACCATTACCGCACCATCAAGCACACGCATAGAACGTTCTACTTCAACAGTAAAATCTACGTGTCCCGGAGTGTCGATAACGTTGATACGGTGTTGTGGGAATTGTTGAGACATACCGCTCCAGAAAGCAGTTGTTGCCGCAGAAGTGATAGTAATACCACGTTCTTGTTCTTGTTCCATCCAGTCCATAGTTGCCGCACCATCGTGAACTTCACCGATTTTGTGGCTGACGCCTGTGTAGAACAAAATACGCTCAGTCGTTGTGGTTTTACCAGCATCGATATGAGCACTGATACCGATATTACGGTAACGCTCAATAGGAGTTGTACGAGCCATTTGTTTTTCCTTTTTTTGGAATCAATAAATTGAATTTTTAAATATGGATAAGGCTCCATCACAGTATTATGAGATGAAGCCTGAAAAGATGCACTTTAAAGTATTACCAACGGTAATGAGCAAATGCTTTGTTCGCTTCTGCCATACGATGAACATCTTCACGTTTTTTCACCGCTGCACCTTTATTTTCAGACGCATCTGATAATTCATTAGCTAAACGTAAAGCCATTGATTTATCACCACGTTTGCGAGCTGCGTCAACAATCCAACGCATAGCTAATGCGTTACGACGAACAGGGCGAACTTCTACAGGTACTTGGTAAGTTGAACCACCAACACGGCGGGATTTAACTTCCACAGTAGGGCGAACATTTTCCAATGCAATATCAAATGCTTCTAAAGGTTCTTTACCTGTACGTTGAGCAAGAGTATCTAATGCATTGTAAACGATTTTTTCAGCGATAGATTTTTTACCATCTACCATTAAAACATTAATAAATTTCGCAAGTAATTCTGAACCGAATTTCGGATCTGGAAGGATCTTGCGTTGTCCAATAACACGACGACGTGGCATTGTAAATTCTCCGTAATAATTTTTCAGGATTATCCAAAACTCAATAAGAGCATTTGCTCAAAACTGGAGTTTAGGGTGATATATTTAAAAGCGTTTGGCCTTACTTAACGGAGAACCATTAAGCTTTAGGACGTTTAACGCCGTATTTTGAACGTGCTTGTTTACGATCTTTAACGCCCGCACAGTCAAGTGCACCACGTACGGTGTGATAACGCACACCTGGTAAATCTTTAACACGACCGCCACGGATTAGAACAACACTATGTTCTTGAAGGTTGTGACCTTCACCGCCGATATAAGAAGTTACTTCATAACCGTTAGTTAAACGAACACGGCATACTTTACGTAAAGCGGAGTTCGGTTTTTTAGGTGTAGTAGTGTATACACGAGTACACACACCACGTTTCTGTGGACAAGCTTCCAAAGCAGGAACGAGGTTTTTTGCAACCTTTTTAACACGTGGGTTACGTACTAGCTGGTTGATAGTTGCCATTAAAAAGCTCCAGTTAAATTGTTATTCATAAAAGAATGTTTATTTATTCATCTATCCCAAATTGGATAGACGGCGAATTTTAGACCTGTAAAAAAATAATGTCAAGAAATATGCAACATTTCTCCAAAATTTCGGTGCGAGTTAACTGTTTTCTAATTTTTCTTTCGCCAAATCTAAAGATTTTTGGTCAAAAGCATAATGTTTACCGCAACACTCACATTGCATTTCAATACGGCCTTGATTTTCTTCTAACATTTGCGCAATTTCCGCTTGCGTTAACATTAATAAAGCATTGGCGGAACGTTCTTCCGAACAACCGCAGAAAAAACGTAAGGTTTGAGCAGGATAAACTTCCACACTTTCTTCGTGGAATAAGCGATAAAGCAATTCTTCGGCAGTTAACGTAAATAACTCTTCTGGCGTTGCTGTGGAAGCTAATGTTGTTAAATGCTCGAAATCATTTTCTTCGCCTGTGCCATCGGGCATAACTTGTAAAAGTAAGCCGGCAACAACAGGTTCGCCGTTTTCTTCACCTGCGTGAATTAATAATTGGGTTTCTAATTGTTCAGAACGACGGAAATAATCTTCTAAACAACCGGCTAAATTTTCTTGGCTTAATTCAACAACCCCTTGGTAACGCTCGCCATCTTCTGGTGCGATGGTGATCACTAACACGCCATTACCCAACATTTCTTTTAAATTCATTTTTTCTTGAATTTCGCCTTGTACACGGGCAACGGCACGTAAATCTTGCTGGTCGTTTCCATTAACCACCGCTAATTTTAATGCGCCATCACCTTGTAATTGTAAGGTAATGTGGCCTTTAAATTTTAAAGTGGCCGTTAATAATGCGGTCGCTACCATCATTTCGCCTAATAAATTTTGTACGGGCATTGGGTATTGATGAGTATTTAAGGTATCCGTAAAGGTTTGATTTAAGCGCACCCACTCGCCTCGCACACCACGGTTTTTAAATAAATAACGGTAAAGTTTGTCGTTATCTTTTTTGTAATCGTTCATAATTTTCTCTCTTGGTTAATAAAATCTTAATTCTGGGCTTTAAATTTGAGCAATTCTCGCCGTTCTTTTTTCGTTGGTCGGCGCGCAGGATGAGGCATACTTAAAGCAAAATTTTTGCGCGCTTGAGCAATATTTTCCCGTTTTTCTCGGCTTTGCAAGGTTTCTTCATATAAGGTTTGTGCAAACGTCGCACTGCCTCTTTTATCCGCTAAGGCTTGAACGATGATTTCTTTCTCTTCGTTTCCTTGCCGTAAACGAATTTTCGCGCCGACAGAAACTTGCTTATTAGGCTTAACGCGCCCTTGATTATAATGCACTTTTCCACCATCAATCATCGCTTTGGCTAAACTGCGGGTTTTATAAAAGCGTGCAACCCAAAGCCATTTGTCTAGGCGCACGCTGATTTCGTTTTCAATTTCATTCATCTTATTATCTTAAATGGTAAAAATTTATTCTTAAAGTGTATTTGTTTTTATATAAAAATTAAACTCGCACCGATTTTTTGGATTTTTTATTCAGTTTTTACGCTTTTCTTAAAAAAAAACAACGTTATGTATTTGACTTTATGCCCTGTTCATTAGAACATCTTGCCCTTGCAATAAATCTTATTTAAGGAGCTAACTGTGCAAAATGCAAACTCTCTTAGCCCTTCGGTGCGTGAATTAACGTTACGAGGTATGATTCTCGGCGCGTTAATTACCATTATTTTTACCGCATCGAATGTTTACTTGGGGCTAAAAGTGGGGCTAACTTTCGCCTCTTCAATCCCTGCAGCTGTAATTTCTATGGCTGTATTAAAAATGTTTTCTGATTCAAGCATCTTAGAAAACAATATGGTGCAAACTCAAGCATCTTCAGCAGGAACACTGTCTTCTGTTATTTTCGTTTTACCTGGCCTTTTAATGATGGGCTATTGGCAAGGCTTCCCTTTCTTACAAACTTTATTGATTTGTATAGCTGGGGGAATTTTAGGGGTGATTTTCACCGTGCCTTTACGCCATGTTATGGTGGTGAAGTCTGATTTACCTTATCCTGAAGGTGTCGCTGCCGCTGAAATTTTACGCGCGGGCAATCCAAAAGATGGCGAAGGCGGTAGCGGTATTAAAGAAATTGCCGTAGGTAGCTCTTTAGCCGCTCTTGCGAGCTTTTTAACAAATGGTTTGCGTGTTATTTCCGATGGCGCAAGCTATTGGTTTAAAGGTGGCAACGCAGTTTTCCAACTTCCTATGGGCTATTCTTTAGCATTATTAGGCGCAGGCTACTTAGTCGGTATCGTTGGCGGTATTGCCATTTTAACGGGGATTGGGCTCACTTGGGGTGTTGCGGTGCCCTACTTTACGGCCTCTCTTGGCATTCCAGCTGACGCAAATTACATTGACTTTGCTATGACCATTTGGAAAACCAAAGTTCGCTTTATTGGCGTAGGAACCATTGGTATTGCTGCAATTTGGACATTATTAGTGCTTATGAAACCGATGGTTCAAGGCATGATGCAATCTTTCCGCGCTTTACGCGACCCAAATCACAAAGAACAAGACAGTACGGATATTGATTTATCACCAAAATCTATGGTGTACATTATTCTTGCGGCCATTGTTTTAATTGCTTTAGCTTTACAAAATTTTATTGAACAAGCGCCGATTTCTTTAGAAGCGTCTATTTTATTGATTTTAGTTTGTACTGCTTTAGCTGTCTTTATCGGTTTCTTCGTGGCTGCAGCTTGTGGTTATATGGCCGGTTTAGTCGGTTCGTCCTCTTCCCCTATTTCGGGTATTGGTATTATTTCTGTGGTTTTAATTGCTGTCACTTTAATGATTATCGGTAAAATTACAGGTTTATTAGATAGCGCAGAAGGTCAGCAATTCTTAACCGCGTTAACCATTTTTACTGGGGCTATCGTGGTTAGTACTGCGGCGATTTCCAACGATAACTTACAAGATTTAAAAACGGGTTTATTAGTCAAAGCGACCCCTTGGAAACAACAAGTTGCCTTAATTGTTGGTTGTATTGTTGGCGCGTTAGTTATCGCACCTGTGCTTGAAATTCTTTACCACGCTTACGGCTTTATGGGTGCATTGCCTCGTCCTGATATGGATCCTGCTCATGCACTTTCTGCGCCACAAGCTACGTTAATGACGACCATTGCAAAAGGGATTTTCTCGAGCAATTTAGAATGGACTTATATTTTCATTGGTATTGCGCTTGGGATTTTGTTAATCATTATTGATACGGTCTTAAAAAAATTCACCCATAATCATTTCGCTCTTCCAGCGCTTGCTGTGGGTATGGGTATTTACTTACCGCCATCAATTAATATGCCGATTGTGATTGGTGCGATTATGGCTTGGTTAATTAACCGTCATTTAGAAAACTACGCTCAACGTCGTCAGTTAGATGCACAAAATATGAAGAAAAAAGCAGAACGTTACGGTACACTTTTCGCCGCAGGTTTAATTGTTGGTGAAAGCTTAGTTGGCGTTTTATTAGCCTTTGTTATTGCCGCGTCTGTAACCGCAGGGGGTTCTGAAGCACCTTTAGCTTTAGACTTAGCGAACTGGGATACTATGGCAAAATTACTTGGCTTAGGCTTCTTCGTTACTGGGGCAATTTTATTTGCTTTACGAGTATTACGTGCGAAAAAATAATCCTCACGTTTAAAACGAAAAAAGCACTACCTTTGTAGTGCTTTTTTTTACTCGCGCCGAAATTTTTACATACATCCGCCACAAATACCGCAACGCCAATCTTGCTTATTTACCACGCGAAAAAAATAACGGAAGTACTCTTCTTCCAAAGGGATATGATGTTGAATAAAGACATCTGCAAGCCAGTCCATATTGTCAACAATCCATTCGTCTTCGTCTAAGCCTTCTAAATATAATTCATCATCAGGATCCATAAAATTATAAATACCTTTGGTCCCCATATCGGTTTCAAGTCGCTTTTGTGGCAAAACTAAAGGTAAGCCTAAATATTGTATTTCCCAATGGCCTAAACAAAGTGTGTTCCCCTCTGCCGTCCAGCGTGCCGTAAACGGATTTTCCATAAAGTTCCTTATCAAAATGTAAAAAACATGTTAACGAAAACGATAACTATACTCGCCTAAAAGTGAAATGCAAAAATCTTTTCATAAAGAAAAAAAATGAAATGGGCTTGAATGATTTTATGAATTTTTAAATCGTTGAAAAACGTAAAGAATTTATTGAATGGCGGTGAGAGGGGGATTCGAACCCCCGATGCGATTTCTCACATACACGCTTTCCAGGCGTGCTCCTTCAACCACTCGGACATCTCACCAAAAGAATAGGTGCAAGAATATAAAGTTTTCTTTGATTGTCGTCAAGTATTTTTTTGGATTTTTATCCCTTTTAAAAAAAAAGGGAGTAGAATAGAGATCTTTTTTTTGCTTGGAGTTTTCAATATATGTTAAAGAAATGGTTTTTAACCAAAAATGCGTTATTTGCCGTAAAACCCTTTAGCGCATTGCAAGATAGCTTCCGTGCGGGATATAACAAAAACAATTTATTCCGCGATATGGTTGCGGGGATAACGGTTGGCATTATCGCCATTCCGCTCTCTATGGCTTTGGCTATTGCAAGTGGTGTTGCCCCACAACACGGGCTTTATACTGCCATTGTCGCGGGGATTGTGATTGCCCTTTTAGGGGGTTCTCGTTTTAATATTTCAGGTCCAACTGCGGCTTTTGTGGTTATTTTATATCCGATTACCCAACAGTTTGGTTTAAGTGGGCTTCTTATGGCCACACTGCTTTCTGGGATTATCTTAGTTTTTATGGCGCTCTTTCGTTTAGGTCGCTTAATTGAATATATCCCTCTTCCCGTAACTCTTGGCTTTACCGCTGGGATTGGTATTGTAATTGCGACCTTGCAAATTAAAGATTTCTTTGGTTTAGAAATTGCTCAAATGCCATCAACTTATATCGGCAAAGTGCAAACGCTTTTCCATGCTATGCCTAGCACTAATGTGGCGGATCTTGTTGTGGGAATCATCACATTATTTGTATTAACACAATGGCATCGTCTACGCTTGCCTATTCCGGGTCATTTACCTGCGGTCATTGTGGGAACGATTGTCGCCCTTCTTTTTATGCAGTTTGATTTCCATGTTGCGACCATTGGTTCTTCTTTCACTTACACTTTACCTGATGGTTCAAGTGGTAACGGTATTCCAAGCGTTTTACCTGAATTTATGTTGCCTTGGAACATTCCTAACGCCAATGGCGAAGTGGTTGCTTGGAACTTTAAAACCTTACAAGCCTTGTTACCTGCGGCCTTTTCTATGGCAGTTTTAGGGGCGATTGAATCCCTACTTTCCGCTGTGGTTTTGGATAATATGACAGGCACGAAACACCATTCTAATAACGAATTATTAGCCCAAGGTATTGGTAATATTGTTTCACCTTTTGCCGGTGGTATTACGGCAACCGCTGCGATTGCACGTTCTACGGCTAATGTTAAAGCGGGCGGTTTTTCACCTTTTGCGAGCGTGTTCCATTCCTTGTTAGTGCTTTGCGCCGTGTTATTTTTCGCGAAAGCCCTTTCCTATTTACCCCTTTCTTCTATGGCTGCCTTGTTGTTAGTGGTGGCATGGAATATGGCTAACGTTGGCCCAATTATTCAATTGATCCGCCGTTCTGGTCGTAATGAAATTGCCGTTTTATTCACTTGTATTATTTTAACGGTGGTTTTCGATATGGTGATTGCGATTACTGTGGGCGTATTATTAGCCAGCTTGCTCTTTATCCGCACAATTGCTGAAATGACCAAACCGATTGAACAGGCGAAACCGGAAAACTTAAAAGATAGCGCAATTTATCGCATTAGTGGCCCGCTTTTCTTTGCGGCAGCGGATAATCTCTTTGCAGATTTACACGAAAAAACCAGCACGGAAAACGCGCCGAAAAATATCATTTTACAATGTGATACGGTGACGATTTTAGATGCCGGTGGCGTGCATGCCTTAATGCGTTTTGTGCAAAATATGTTGCCAAATCAAAAACTTTATATGTGTAATATGCAGTTCCAACCGCTTCGAGCGATTGTGAAAGCCAAACACACCCCTGAAATTAAAGCTATTATTTTTAGTAAAAATTTAGAACAAGCGCTGAAAAAAATTCAACGTAAAGAAAATATAAGCTAAGTTTTCAAAAAATAAAAACTCGCACCGAATTTTCGGCGCGAGTTTTTTTTTATTCTTTTCTGACTAAAAGCCCTAACACTTCATAATGTGCCGTATGCGGGAACATATCAAAAAGTTGCATTTTGACTAATTCATATTCTGTTAATTCCGCCAAATCTTGCGCCATACTTTTAGCCTGACAGCTTGAATAAACAATGACGCGCGGTTTTAAACGATTTAAAAATTGCGCCACTTTTTTCCCCACGCCTCGGCGCGGTGGGTTTACAATGACGGCGTCGGGCGTTTTTTCTACTTCAA